>NZ_AP023446.1 GCF_019976755.1 Nostoc sp. MS1 | reverse complement strand
AAGTCTCAAGCACGGTTTTGAAGACCAACGGGATAGGTGACTGTCTCGTTGAGTTTAACCCCAGCGTCAAACTAGACGACAAGGTATTAGTTTTGGGAGAACGAGCAACCAAGCAGAAAAACCCGCAGACAGCAGCAGAGAGAGGAAAGCAACTACCAGAATTTGTCAAACCCTTCACTCTAGCAGGCTTACGACAAGATTTTGAGGGTACTGTTAGATTCTTAGTCCCAGAACGAAATCAATGGGATGAAGACACCATCCGTCAAACCTTGATTGCAGATCATCAAGTGACGGTCAACGGCAGGAGCTACAAACACCGCATCAAAAACGTTGAGTTTTATTTAGAAACAGATGTGGCTGTGGTCAACGGCTACAAAACAGGCAAGTTGGAACCTGAAGGCGACACCCTCGCCATTGATATCGGTGGAGGAACCACAAACTACGTCGTTATGACTCCCGGTGGTGAAGTTCTCACCCGTCGTTCAATCCCCAAAGTTGGCGGTGTCTCCTTAGCTAACGACATCATCAACTCAGACCTAATGCAGAGTCACGCCAAGCGCGATAACGTCGCCTTTAAAGTGGCCAAGATGATGGATGCGATCGCTGACGGTTCATTAACTTATGGGCGGAAATATGATTTTAGTTCCGTCTTTCCTGGGCTGTTAGAAAACTGGTTTAACGGGCTGATGGACGGTATAACCACAGCAGCAAATGATTACTTAGCCGATGTCACCAACATCATGCTGATTGGTGGATGTGCCAATTTAGTTCGCCAGAAATTAAGCGCCAAACCAGGATTTTATATTCCCGTGAATCCACAGTTATCAAACATTCAAGCATTGTTGGCTATGTGATGAAATGCAAGTACGTTTAGCGCCCTCTGTGGCGGCGAAAGTTGAGGGAATCAGACAGTCACTCGAATATTTAAAGCTGAGTGATACCGTAAATCTGCTGTTGGATGCAATCAGACATAAATGGGACTTGAAAATATCTTCTTTGTCACAAATTGAGACAGCAGAAACAAGAGTGAGATTAAGTAAACGTCATTATGACTGGTTGTCACAATACGGGTTAGAGAGAGCATCAATATAGCTTGCGTCACAAATTTATTAATTTCTGAATACTTAGCAGGTAATACGACGAGTTTGAAAATATCTTTTCCTACACCTGTGACAGTAGAGCCAGAAAAGCTCACCCAAGTTACCACAACTGAATCTACACAACCAATCGAGAAGCCAAAAGGACAAGCATTGATGAGGAGTTTAAAGTTATGAGTCAGAAGCGGATTGTTTTGGATCAGAAGTATTTACCAAAAGCTGAAGAAATCATCACCCAGACAGGAATCAGCACTTACTCACAGTTATTTACCATCCTGTTGGTTAATTACGGCGACACCCTTGTTAAGTCTTTAAGAGGCAGTCATGAATAACTTAAGTAGAGTCTATGACAGCACATTACTAACCCAGTCAAAGGTCTATCAGATAGACCGAAACTTATATCAATACCTGTACAAAACAGGCACAATTCGCGCTCCTAAATATCATTTTCGTCCACTCGCAGGACAACGAAAGAAAGTTGATTTAATTATTAACCACAGCACTCTGATAAATCGATGTGAGGAAGTAGTAGGGATGAGCGTTAATGTCTCAGTCATCAGTCAAGAATCACTGCAATTAGCACTATTTTGAAGGAGAAATAATTGTGAAAATTAGACAAGTAATTGGAGCCACTTTATTTCTATCTAGTTGTGTTGGTTTTGGTTATCTCTCTACTCAAAAGTTTGGTGCAACTACTACAGCAATGATAGGTGGAGGAATGTTCAGCATAGGAGCAATCGCCCATCTACAACAAAAGCCAGCGACACGTAAACGTCACTAACAAATCTATTAACTAACAGGCACAATTATGAGCCAATCATTAACTAGCCTAATTCAAGAGGCACAGCAAGCAATTCTACAGATTCGCAACCATCCCGATTACAAGCAAATTGCACTCAACTATAGTCCCGACTTGACGCTAGGAGATGCAACAACAGCATTGACTTACTTGCAGTGGGAAGTTGAGGAGAGAACAACTATCGATGTAGCGAAGCTTGAAGCATTTTCGCAGTAGAAGGGAGAGCGATCGCAAAGAATGACAGAACTTAGCGACCGCCAATATTTATACACAGAAGGATTCTAGCAAGATGGACAGCAAATATTATCTCTGTGAAGCCGATAATGTCGATGAAGGTGTAAACAAGGTTACACCCTACGACTTACCAGAAGACGCATTAGCCGCCGCATCCAACAGCACCGCCAAAGTGCATTTCATCAGCACGGTTAACCCTTTGGCTGTTGATGAGGAGGAAGAAGAATAATGACCCGTAATTATGGAACTGCCAAACTCAAAACCATATCTCCACTAATGCCCCTGGTACTTTGGGAGCGATGGCTAAGCTGTTTGATGTTTCGGCGGAGGACTTTAACAAGGCACTCCAGGGCGACCAAACGGTAATCACTAAAATTGCAGATATGGCGCGATTGTCCGATACTGCCAAAGCCAATTTACCCAAGGCTTTGGAGGCATATCGAAAGATTATTGAGACAACCGGGGATGTAAATCAAGCCTATGCCGAACTGGTGCAACTAACCCAAAAACACGGAACGCAAACCCTGAAAGCTATCAATTCATCTAAACAAGGTGAACAGCGTTTCAAGAACGAATTGACCGAAATGCAAGCCGAACACGTCAACGCTACTACTGCGGAGGCAACCCGACACGCTCAACGCTCATCCCTGATTCAGATAGCGGGAGCCACCGCCGATTTAATGGCGATCGCAAAATATGAGGCTGATTTAATTAAGGCTTCTAACAAACTACCAGAAGCACAGGATACGGCGGATAGGGCTTATGAAACTGCCGTAACTACTGCACTGTGGACTAATGGCAGTGAAGCGAAGACTGACCGCATACCCAAGCCGAACTACAGCCGTACTGCTGGAATTAGTCGTGTTGGTAATTGGTTCCGCAACTTTATGGGTATTTAAGCCACAGGTAAAAGCCAGAGTCTCTTAAACTCTGGCTTCCATGCCAGTTTGTATGGTTAGGAGTAAAAATGAATGAATTAGACGCTTTGTTATCTCAATTTCACTCCACCAATCACCTAACTTCCTCTACCAATTGGAGTGAACAGCAACAAGAAAAGCTTTCCCAGAAGATGAAGACGGCGAAAGGCTAGAGCAATCAATTAGGGATGTCTTCAACAATAAGCAACTCCTCAACAAAGCACTAGCCACATTCTTAGGCGTATTCACCGCCAACACTGGAGTCAGTTTACTAACGAGTTTAGGAATTGGGGAATCGCTTCTGGGACACTCGGCAGCATTGTACTGGGTTTATTCTTCGCCAACACCCTGACCAAGATTCAATATGACGGCAGAATCCACATTGGCAAAGACTTCATGGTGGCAACTGTGCAAACTGTAAGCGTAGGGGCTGCGCTGTGGATAGCTTTTGACGAATACCGGGTTGTAAGGGGAGGCGACCAAGATAGGTAAGACACGGTTCTACGAGGAAGTTAGAAGCTACGAAGTTAAACCAACTCCCCAACCTGAACCCCCTTGGTTGTTGATGGGGTTAGGTGCAGTGGGGTTGTTGCTATTGGCAGCAGTGCTAAAGGGGCAAACCAATGAAACGTAAGCAATTCGAGTCATACAGAAGTTCAGGGACAGCCAACAATATTACTGTGGGTGTGCTGGCAACCATCGGGTTAATTTGCGGGGCAAAGTCATTTACAGGAACCCAAATCAGTTTGGTTGAATATTGCTTTGTTCCTCAAACACTCACCAATTCAGAGAATCGGCAAAGGTACTGCACACCAGATAAACGCTACATAATGCCGGAGTCTGAGTTTTACGCCGAAGTTTACGCACCAGCTAACCCTGAATTTCAACGTGATAATTTTCTGCCAAGCAAAGCTACCCGATTAAGAATAATCCCGCAAGCAACCCGAATAAGGCTTGCTGGGGATTAGTTTCTTTATTATTCCTTGGAGGAGCCTACGGACTGTCCAAAGCTAGGGAATGGCGGTTGATGCGACTGTTGCCTGAGCTTAGAGAGGAACTCCGCACCAACTGGCTAATTGCCAAGCTTCGAGAAGGTTTAAGGCTCCACAAAGAAAGTTACACCGCCCAACTAGACTACGAGTTCCATCAATGGAGTGAGAATCGACGGGCAAGAGCAGCACAATTGTCTCAAATGACACCACAGGAGTTAGCTATATTTCAGGAGCAAGTCAGGTTAAGGGCTGAAGCTGAGGCACGAGCGCAACTACAACAGGCAACAGGACAGCCAGCCGGGGCATTGCCAGGGCAGTCGATACAGGATATCGCCAGGGGTGACGATAAAGTAACTGGGGAACAACCGCAAGCATTACAACAAAATACTCATGGTAGCCTTCACCCATCAGAAACTCTTGCCCTCAATACTTTGCAAGCCCTAGCTAAAGCCGATAGTTCCACTGCTTTAGTCGCTGCACCAGGGAGTGGTAAATCAGTTACTCTCAATTACTTGATTGGGAAAATCTTAGCTGATTCCCCAGGCGCGGATATCTGGGTAATTAGTGCTAAGAATGATAGTTTCTGTGGTTTACGAGAGAAGGAGAGAGTAATTGTCTTTGATCAGGAGAACCCAGACCTAGCAAAAGAGGTAATTAACAACTTTTACCTGACCTACAAACAACGTAAGCAATTACCAGAATCACAGCGCGAATCATTACCGCCATTAATTCTAATTTTGGATGACTGGTTAGTGATTGCTGATCAGTTAAGCAAGCTTTACTCTGATTGGAATTATGGGAGTAAATTACTTGATATTTTACTGATTGGTCGAGAGTTTAATACTAAATTTATTGCCTCTCTACAGTCTTTTAATTTGGCAGCATTGGGCATTGAAAAGATGGATGCTCAAACAAGAATGTGCCTCAATTTATTGCTGTTGGGTAACAAGTATATTAAGAACGGACGGGAACAAGAATCTTATGGTGTATTGGAATTGATTTTGAATAGAAGTGACATCATTCCCGGTAAGCAAGAGAGGGAACAAATTAAATCTAAATATCTGGAAGTTAAAACAGTCTCTTATCAAAATCTCCGTCCAGTCATAATTGCATCTGTGGGTGGTTTTGTTGTGGCATTGATGCCGAAGTTATCTAATCAAACCAAGTCTATTGCTTCGGAACAGGAATATTTAGATAGAGTATATGAGCTTGAATTTAATTTAGATGCTGCTCACCCTCCCCACACTAAACCATTATCTAATGTGGCATTAAAGATTTACGAATATTTCCAGAATGTCAAGAATAAAACGCCAAAAACATTACGCGATTTGAAGAAGGCTGATAGATTATCTGGGTATTCAGAGCCAGAATTAATTGACGGTTTAGCTGAATTAGTAGAGAGAGAGAAGATAAATTGTGATGGCAATGATAACTACTCTCTACCCGATTGGTGAGCGTGTTGCCGTACTGCCGTACTGAGTAGGACGGATGTAAAAAGGGCTTTTATGGGTTGACACGGCATACGGCACAATCACGGCAATTCATACCCTGTATAGGTCTTAGCCTACGGCAGCCTCACGGCAAGACGGACAGTCACGGCAGGGACACCAATAATAAATCAGTCAATAAATAGCCATTTGTTATTAGAATATTATCTACATCATGCTGAGAATAGTAATTGTTGAACCAGAACCATTCACGCTCTTAGGCATCAAAGGAGCTATTGCACAATCTCCTGATATAGAAGTTACAGGGTCAGCTAGTTGTGGCAAGATAGGTTTTCAGTTAATTGAACAAGTAAATCCTGATGTTGTATTAGTTGATTTACTATTACCCGATATGAGTGGTTTAGAACTTACTCGTTCAATTAAAAGAGAAACTAATAGTAAAGTGGTTATTTTTACTAATGAGACTCATTCAGACTTTATTAACTCGGCTTTCCGTCATGGGGCTGATTCTTATATGCTCAAGAGTGCTGATGTAGAATTGATTGAACTAGCCATCAAGAGAGCTTACTTTGATGAATGCCTGCTTGACCCTAAGCTGGCTAAAAACTGTTAGAAAGGCTTTATCAAAATAGATATATTGACCCCAATTTCGTTGACAAAACTTGATAGATCCACCTACCGAGCGACAAATACAAGTCCTACGTTTACTGGCTCAGGGTTTAATTTTTGAACAGATTGCCAAAGAAATGTTTCTCTCAGTTAGTACAGTTAAATGCTATGCCAGTGATTTGTACAGTAAATGGCACGTCAAGAACCGTTATGAGGCGATAAAAGAGGGGCGATTCTTGGTTATATCGACTATAACTTGATTGTAAATGAATGATGGATTGGTGAGGAGAGCGAGAAGATTAAATCGGGGAGTGGTGGAGTTTAATTTTTTTTTTAATTTCTACATAAAGACTAAATTCGATTTACTGGCAACAACAATGTATCTTCAATCTCCCGGCGAACTGAACAACTGACATTACATTCGCTGTTGAGACAATCGATTAGCAACTTATTAGCGTCATAATACTGCTGCAAGAGTTTTTTTTTGCTCGTCGTTAAATTGCCAGTCGTGTCCAATATTGTGATGTTGAGTTATCGCGGTTCTAAGTTCTTCAGTCCAATATCTGCCATTGTTTTGCCACCACTGTTTGGATCTTTCTAAGTTTTCTGGACTTAGATTTGGTAATTGTTGTTGAAGTTCTTGCAACGTAAGCTGCAATTTGGGATCGAGGGTGAAGGCAAGGGCGTGCCTGAAGAAGCGGTCGAAACTGCGTGTGTGTTCGATAAGGGTGTGGTCGAGGAGGCATTCGAGAGCGCGGATGAGGTCATGGGTGAGGTCATGGGTAAAGTTGAAAAAGTGTGTATGGTCGCGGTCGCTATGCTGAGACAGGATGCAGGCGAGGGCGAGGGTACGAGCAAGGGCGCGGTCAAGGACAAGCGTATGATCGACGATACTGGCACTGGCACCAACGAGAGCGAGACCGAGGGCGCGGTCGAGGGCGAAGATGAAAGCGGGAGGGCTGTCTAAATCGAGGTCGAAATAAAAGGCTCTAATAGCAGATTTTTTATAGGACGTTTTCACACAACCAGATTTATACTCAACCCAAGTGAGGAACTTTTGCAACTTTTTATCAGTTGTTAACAGTCCATCAATCTGCTGTTTCATTAGCTGCAATAACTCATCAGCATTATTCAATATTTCTACCGTTAACAAGAAGACTTCTTGCCAACGCTTGTCTGTAATATGACTAACCAACTGTTGAAATGCCATCTGATGATTAGGTCTAAAGGCAATATTTCTAGCTGTGAAGAACTCATGAAATGTCAAATGGGAAAATGAATAAATTCCTCTTGCCCTTTCTACAAGTAGCCCATGCTGTGCTTTAATCGATTTGAGAACGGCTTTGCTATCTAGTAAAAGTGCTTCTGGATCGGTTTGGGCATCAGGTAGATTTTGATGTAATCACTAATGTATCCTTCCACAAGTTTTTCTTTAAAGAAGTAATTGTCATCTACAAAAGTTTCTAAGGCAATCTTGCTGAGGAGGTCTTCTTTGCGCTTAAGAGAGAGTTTATGATAAACCGAATCACGTTCAATGCTGCGTGTTCTATCCCACTTTTTCAGCAAAATCTCTACCCCTTCCTCGTAAAGTTCAGCACGGTTAGAAGGAAAATCTGCTAATTCACCAAATCGCAAAGCACAATAATGTCAGGAGAAGGGGATTAGTTGCTAATTCTTTAAACCGTTGGTCTCCTCGAAGTTTTTGAAGAAAATGTTCAGCTTTCTTTGGATGTTCAGTTTGAAACCATTTTCTTGCAAACTCCGCAATCTGCTTATCATCAAAATCGTCAACCTCAACCTCAGTAAACTGTTGAAATGTAAATTCATTTGATGCAATCCGGCAGGTGATTACAAAATAGTTGTTACTATACTGAGTAGAAAAATTACGAATTTCTCTCAAAACTCTATTAATGTCCGCTTGCTTAACTTCATCTAAACCATCAAGCAGCAAAATTACCCGACCTTGATCCAATAGTGTTTTAGTTATCTCTTGGTCGGAAATATCTTTAATAAGAAATTGGTCATTTATATATTGCAATAAATTTGGTTTCCCTTCTTCAGCGAAGTCTTTTAGCGTAATGAAAAGGGGAACACGATCTGCAAAAAATTGCCCTGAATTACATTGAATTGCTATTCGTTTTAAAAGGTTGTTTTACCAGACCCCGGCTTTCCTAAAATAATTAATTTCGAGTGTTGCTCAACAGCTTTCAGTCCTGGTACTCTCTTTTCTACTACTCGATTCAATCCAAATTGCTCCAAGTCCTGCTGGTTGCAGTTTCTCAAAAGTTGATCTATCTTTAAGCCTCTGCTTGCTGTAATTTTCTCCAGAATGTTCACATGAGTGTAAATGTCGTTTAAACCGATGGGGGTATTAATCTCTAACATACGCATCCATCCACATGCTTCTTGGATGTATGGGCTGATCTTTTCACGCACCAGATTTACTAAAATATCAATCTCTACAGGCTGGACAAGTTCCTTTTGACTTTGCTGCCATTCAATAAATTTAGTTTCCCATAACCATTTAAACGCCTGTTCCCAAGGACTTTTACCTTTGGGCTGTCTACCTCGTTTCGGTTTTTCAATTGGGCAGCCTGCGCCCTCAAATACCCGACAAATTTTCGTTAACTCATCTTGTAATTTTTGTGCTTTATCTTCTGGTTCTCTGCTCCAGAGAATCTTAATTGCTAATAAAGAATTATCTTGATTGCGATTCGCCTTATCAAAGCGATTTAAAAACACAGTTAACGTGTCGCTTCCAAAATTCAACTGTGTTGCCATTGCATCTAAGAACTGAGATTGCTGTTCTGAGAGTTTGGCGCAGTTTTTCACTTAATTAAACCTATAGTCGATTTATTTCTATTTAAGTCTATTTTTACTCTATTTTTGACTAATTTAGTTTCGATTTAGCAATTCCTAAACTCAAAGTCATCAAACAAATTGAATTTAGGAGTTACTGATGACTTCCCGAAAGACATTAACCCGCCGTCCGAATCGCAGAAGAAAATCCTTACTGTGGAGAATCAGGCAGCTATGCCGATTCTGGCAACCCATCGCAGGGTTTGTATTCACGGTACTAGGATTTTTAATCAAATTCTGGCAACCAATTCTGGCAGCGTTCGCACAGTTAGTTGAGTGGGTATCGCATTTTTGAGTGATTGGTAGTCGATGGATTACAACGGCGATCGCTATCTGACCCCACCTGTGGTTTAAGAGCGATCGCTGTCCTGTCGCATATCTGGGACAAGAAATTATCCCAAAGGCGATCGCCACTAATAGATTGATATCACTCACTGATAGCAGGGACTCAATCAGGAGTGTAGAACCCAATATAGACAGTTGAGAAAGCCGCAACATGAGCCATGAATACTGGTGCGGATTATACCTCCAACTGTCCACTATGCAGCCTGCATAAGCTAATTTAATCAGCCTACGAAAGAATGGCGGTTGTAGCGTTTGTGGTGTCGGGCTGAATGATAAGTCTAGTTTAAGCGGGTGTCATCGCTGACGAAACAATAAGCTTTTCGGGTAGTTACATTGTGTTTCTGTCCTTTATTATCGATACAACTTTGCCCTCAGCCGAAAACCGAGGGCAAAATTTGTTTATGGGGCGGATACACTGAATTTCTTCTCGTATCTCTTGATTACTTCCCCACTTTATAGTACATTTGTACACACACAGAGAACTATTAATTACAACCCCTAGTGAGCTATGGGGTTTTTCTTAGGAATATTTGATATATTCCTAACTTTTAATGTAGCTACTTTTCAACTCAAGGGCAATTAAGCAAGTTAAAAATTAATACTTGTGCATCTGTTTGATATAGGAGTAGAGAATTTCGCGTTCGTCTTGAGGAGCGACAATGAAGCACTGTTGCCCAACTGCATCTAGACGTAGAACCACAACAACGCCCCCTGTGGACAAACTCCTAAACAACTGGTGCTAACAACCCGATATTTCCCCCACAGTCCATCAATTTTTAAACGAGATTTCAACCAGTTTTGTAACTCAGAGGAGGCTGTTGTACTTCTATTAATGCGATGAGAACTCCCGTCAAATTGCTCGACTGTACACTGCGAACAAACTAGCACTAAACCGTTGTGCCACTGAGGAACGAAAGTGGGAATGGGAGGATAGGAATCGTTGGCGGGTGATAAGCTGGAGGAGAACTGGGTTGCTGTGTGGATGAGAACTGCTGAAAAAATTGCCGTAGCAGTGCCAAGAGGCGTTTAAGCAGTTTCTTCATGGGTGAGTGGCTTTACTATTTCTCCAATAGCATCACCTAAATTGACCGTTAAGTTTGTTCTAACAGAGCAGGTATTTTATAAAGTTTTTGTTGTAAATGAGTAACTAGCTGCTCTGTTCACGCATTGATAGCAACAATTTATCCACTAGGGTATAGAAGATTGTATAGACAGTTGGACAAGCCGCAACAGCCAATCCTATTGGTGCGGATCACACCTCGAAGTGTCCACTGTGCTGCAAGCATAAGCTATTTTTCTCAGCTAACGGAATAATGAGGGTTGTAGCGTTTGTGGTGTCATGTTGATTGATAGGGATTAACCGAGAAGGAGGAATATATAGCAATGGTCACAAGTTGGGAACGAG
The DNA here is from genome assembly GCF_019976755.1 of Nostoc sp. MS1. Lineage (NCBI taxonomy): Bacteria > Bacillati > Cyanobacteriota > Cyanophyceae > Nostocales > Nostocaceae > Nostoc > Nostoc sp. MS1. The sequence continues at coordinate 33,957 of NZ_AP023446.1, read as the reverse complement.
TGGGAGCCGAGAGAGAACGACGGGAAACCATTTCGGCACTTTTAAAAAGTACGGTTTGGCAATCTAGATGCTGAATTAGAAAAGATTATTCCTCAGTTGATGGACTTATCTAGGGAAGAAGCTCTGAGCTTACTGTTGCAGTCTAAGCGAGAGGAGTTATTATCACGGTTCAACATAAATTGATAAGCTACATTTTTAATCACTCAAAACAAAGACAGTTGCCCCGGCGATACATTGCCCTTACGTCGGGTATGAAAACTCAAGTGACAAGCCGTACACAACGCACATAAGTTTGACCGACGATTGTCTTCTGGCACAAAATTAGAGTGATGCACCGTCAACGTTAATGCGGTTCTTTGGGAACGGGTCAGATTGGATGTATCATCACCGGGGCGAATGCACTGCAACCCACACTTAGAACATCGCCAGTTCACTTCTTGTTTGACAACGAGTGCGATATCTGACCAGTTTGAGGATAACGTTCTCTTGATTTCTTAGGCATGGACTGGTTTTAAAACTGTGGAACGCAACTCAAGGGTAATAACGAACTTACTTAAGAAGATAACTAAAAATCACCTAAAAATTAATACTAATTAAATTCAAATAACGTCAATCAGGCTTGGGTGCATTTACATCTGGGTAGAGGGCGCGGTATTGTTCCCATTGCTGACGGTAAAATTCAATTCCCGCCTCAGTAATAACTAACTTATAGGAGTGTAGGCTGTCTTTCCAGTAGCCTACCTCTTTGACTAAACCGTGATCAGTTCCGTAATAACGCACCAGTCTCAACCAAGTCCACTGCCAACTAAAACCAGCGTAATCCCTAGACTTGCGCCACTGTCTATCCCTTCTGTGCCTGCTTGATAAGCGGTAACTAGTGCTGACCACTGCAAGGGTTTTAACTCTCCCTTTGGTGGCTTTTTGGAAGCTGATTCACCCAAGCCTGCACGCGCAACAGCACGTCCAGTTGGGGTGAGTTTGATGCTCATTAGTTCGCTTTGATAATAATTACATTGGATTAAGTTATGTCCTTCTAAGACCCGCAAAGTTGAACCCAGTCCAGGGTCAACCACATTGGCTTTTCTCAACAGCCTGTGCAGTAAGGTTTCATGGCTTGTGGGTTCAAAATAATATGGCAAATTACGCCACACACAGCAGCAGGAACTCTTGTTGACCCCCTATCCCAAGCTTGTTTTTGGTCAGCCTCCGCCGATTGGTCAGCACGGTAAATGGCAGTGAGGGTAGCCTGTTGCCGCTCATTCAGTTTTTCCCACAGCGAATGGTGTTTACTCACAACTCATAACTCAAGAGCAATATGAGGTTATATTTTCAACGAAATTCATCTTACTAACGTTGAGGTAGTAAAGGTGGCATTATAGCGATTTAATGGTTATTCACTAATTTTGGTAGAGATAGACTGCCATAAGGTTTAGGCGAATCAAAATGAACAGCATTCCCACCACCAGTCTGGTTTTCCAAGCCAAATAATGACGGATCACTTGATGAATATCGTAAGCGTAGCGAGCTACTTCAGGGGATACTTTCATCTCTGATTCCTGAATTTGATTGTTTTGATGTGACTTTGATAATAGGTTTAAGTGATTTTAATGTATCAACTAATTGTTGATATTGCTCTTCTGGCAAGTCAGAAAACAACAAAGCTACTTCTTCAATTTGTCCCATGTAGATTCGAGATAGAAGTTCGCAAGCTTTTGAAATTACCTTCAATTGTTCATCATTAAGTTCTAGATTCGCCATGTGTATCCTCGTTTATGTCTATTGATAATTACACTAGTTTGCCAAATATTTAGCTCTCCCCTAATAGAATGATTTTGTGGCTCAAGGAAGTCAAACGCACCCGCTCACGCTATCTCACCGGATGGTAAAGTCCACTTTCTGGGTTATACCTCCAACCAAAACCACTGGGGTCACGTCCCCTGCTCCAGCTAATAAACTCCTCCGGCTTTTGGCATTCACTCGGATACGCTCTAGAGTCTTTACATCTACCCCCAAACGCTTGGCTAGGTTTTGGGGTGTATAAGTATCTATTTTGACTTCGCCTTGTGGTTGATAGTAACGTGAGGATGATTGCCTGGGTTTACTCTTGCTATTGAGGTAGATAATCAGTTGGTTGTACGCTGTCTCTAGTTGCTCCACGCGATCGCTGATAGCAGTCAGTTCCTCTTTCAACTCATCGGTAGAATCTGAAGAGCGCCGTGATTCTAGTTGGGCTATCCGTTGCTCTAATTGCTGTATTGAATTATTGCTATCGATATCAGCAGTGCTATCTATTTTGTTAACCAATTCTTGGATTCCTTGCAGCAAGAGGGCTGTACGTCCTTCCCTGTGCAAGCGGGACAGTTCCCGTACAGCATCTTTTAAGGCAACAGGGACGCGGATCATCTCGCTTGGCGGCGGTTTTTGCTTTGAGTTTTCTTAGAGGGCATGGTGATATCTTAGCTGATATCGCTATTGTAGGCGCTAAGATAGCCTTGATATTAGGGAGAGCTAAAGCTTGCCTGTGAATGCTCCTGAGCGTTATCGACATTGACGATGATTCATACCCACTTAATTATCCTTGGGTTCCATAACTTGTTACAAACTAAATCCAACGCTTGCCACTGTGGTCACTGCCTTTAGACGACGTTATCAGTATTTGAGTCTAATGTATTATGCGACAATATAGGAGAGATTTTTAGCTGTGTAATTTGGGCATTTCTTCCACATTTGCCGCCCATACTCATTCTGCTCATCGAACTTTGAGCAGCCCACTAATCAAGAGGGCATTCTTTGTAATCATCTGGCGTTAATTTTCTCATGATTGAATTATCTTCATCAGCACTGTTTTGGGATAAAAGAGCTAATAGATTAATTTATTCAATTGCTGAATAATAATCAACTTCTGTCCGTTCTAACTCCCTTAAAAAGCCAGTTAATGCAAATGGACATTTACAACTTAGTTCTTTTTCAAGAGAATCAGCATTTAACTGGTATTCTTGACAGAGAATATCAAATATATCTTCAGTAGTTAATTCTAGATTTTTATCTAGCTCCCAAAGTCGTACTTCTACTAGGCTTGCTAATTCATACATGAGTACACCTACTACTGCTCAAACCAGTTCAAGTTAGGACTTGCCCCATGTTTTCGTCGGTCAGCCTCAGCACAAGCTCTGCTATAAACTTCATCCCAACCACGAAGAAAATCCTTTTCATGAGATTCTAAATCCCCATACGGTACAGCCATTTCTCGCTCTAAAGCTTGTAATAATTCTTCAAAAGTCTGAAAATATCCAGGCTCGATTGAGATTGCTTCAAAGAAACTCAGCCAATTGTCTTTAAACTCTTGACGCAATAGTCGCAATGCTTCAACATTCATCTTCTTCTTAGATGGAGTCAGTGACAATCGTCTCTGCTGTAACTCTTGAATAAATGCCTCAATATGCTGCTTTGCTTTTTGTACTCAGGTGATTGCTCCTCTAGCTGCAATGATGCCAAGTAGCGATCGCAAACTTGTTCTTCATCCTCAACTGGTGATACAACTGGTGATAACGCCGCTTCTACACGCTCTAGTAGTTCGGTTGCCCCGTTTGTGTCTGGGTTTAAATCGCCTAAAACAATGTAAAATTGGTAGATCACTTTCAACATTTCTGACAAAATACTAATTCAAAGTCTAAAATTACAAATTATGGAATATTACGTAGTTGAAACATATTGCCAAAGAATAGGTCGCTTTTGTACAAAATTAAAAAGCATATTGGTGATGACGACAGTGTTATTTTGGTATCAGATAGCTATCAAGTATGCAAAGAATTTGTATCGGGGATTGATTCTTATAATTGATGTGGTGTTTGAGCAAAATACACATTACGCCATAAATTTTAATTGATACATTTGAATTAAAATTTTAAACCGATTTTTTAAATTCAAAAACATACAAAATAAGAGTTGTATAATATGGAAGAATACCCGGTTTATGCTAAGTTATCAGCGCAAAAATTAAGTCAGTTAGACTTTGATGATTGTTATCTTGATGAAGAAACTTGTATATGTCCTTATTTTTTGCGTATCCAGATAGAGAAGTTTGTATGATTACAGATCCTAAAGCACCACGCTGTGATTACTGCCCTGATTTAAACTCTGATTTAAGCTGAGACGAAACAAAGTAAGCAACATGATTAAGCCAACAGATATAAATTATGAAAAACTTATTTCCTTATTTGAAGTACAACCTTCATTGTTTGAGGAGATAAAAGTTAACAATTATCTTAAAGACGACGAAGAGGAAGAGACGCTTTATCGTGATGGTGAATCAGATTTAATTGAAATTAATAATAAGGTTTGGCGATTTGATTGGGAGAGTGTTGAAGAATTTGGAATAGAAGAGGAATGAGCAAAATACAAATTTTGTCCAATGTGCTGGGATTAACCGATAAGCAGGAGTATAGGAAATCTGATCTGCCTACCCTTCATTTCAAATGCACAATTTATTAATTTTTATTTGCCCTCATCCTTCAACATACCAGTCAACAACTCCGACATTTCCCACAAATCTTTATTCCGATTATCGTCATAAATCATCAGCGTGCGCGGGTCAGCATGACGGCTCAACTTCTGCACCTTTCTAATATTCCCATCCGTCGCATCCAGAGCCGCCGTAATCGCTGAATGCCTGACTCTGTGCGGTGACATCGGTTTCTTTACACCCGCTTTCTTAAAAGCTGCCGACACTATTTTATAGACAGCATCCGTAGTTAATCTATGCCCAGAGTTATGAAAATCTAACGCCGTAAAATGGGTAAATTGGGATTCAAATCCCTCGCGCAATTAACCAATGAGCTATGGCATTCGCCACATCTTTTGACATATCCAAATATTCTTCATTCGTTCCCTTACCCTTCCCCAAAACCCTCAACTTGCGCCCATAAAAATCAAAGTCACCCACATTTAAGTGACATATTTCCTGGCGACGCAAAGCCAAACCCCACAGCACCAAAAAAATTGCTCTGTTGCGTTTACCAATCAAAGTCTCCCGGTCAAATTGCCCAAGCACCAGTGCTATCGTCTTGCTATCAACCCCCGCGTATCTCGATAAGCCTTGACCTTCTCCCCTTCCACATCTTCTAGGGAGTAATTGCACACCCCAGCTTCCGTCCCATCTTCGCCAAAGACTTAAGCGCCGCCAACCGCCGATTAATGGTTGCTTCTCTCACCCCCGACGCTATCAGTTTCGCCTTGTACTTCAGCACCACCATCACCGCTTGCTCTCGCTGCAAGTGCAGAAACTCCAGCACACTATCCCCAGTCGGCGGCAACCCCGTCATCTTGATAAAGAAATCCCGCAAATCTTTCTCGTAAGCACGCCGAGTATTGGGGTTACGCTTATCTGCCAACAACTGCGCCAACACATCCGGGTCTTTATCAAGCTGTGCGTCAAAATATCGCGCGATCGGCGCATCTAAACACGCCTCCAACTCAACTTTTACTAACTCTCCAAAAATTGGCTCATTAAGCATAAGTACTTACAGATACGTTATTGATAATGTAAGTTTCCAATAACGTCTATCATACTCCATAAGGAGGTGCATTAATCTTTACATTCACCTCAGAGTAAAATATTCCTTGCGGAAGTAGGCAGGTGTTAATTAGTTATGCTAAGTCTGTAATTTCCTGCTTTGATAGCAAAACTGATAGCTAAAAGTGGGGTATGTAGTGCAGGAGGGTTTGGGGCAAGCCAGTTTATAAACCACTAGCCGCAACACCGCCCATGCCTTGATGCAGTGAAGGATCGCTCCTGGACAAGTGCTTTTAAACAATTTTCAAAGCACGATTTTGGTTGACCTCTAAATGGAGATTTGACCTGTTTTTCAAAAGATTTACCATTGGCTAATATCAGACTTTGGATGCTTTTATGGCGAAAATCAGAACGTGTGTTAAGTTCGTCAATTAAGTCTGCTTGCTCTTTTAATCTTGCCAGCAGTCGGTCTAAGTTACTGCTCATTGTTTAAATACTTCTTTGCTAGTTCTTTATTCAATTGGGTATTTCGGTTTTCGATAATTTGAATGAGGCTGACTAACCGATTAAACCAATATTCACGAATTGCGTCAATTTCCAGCCCTGCATAGTTTATTGATAACTTTTCATCTGGATTTGTAGAGATGGGTTTAGATACTGCCGCTTGATTAGCTTTTTTCATTTCTCTTGCACACAGTGCATATTCAGTTTCTATCATCTTCTGGAACTCATGAGCAATACTTAGTTGTTCTGTAGTCATGTATTGCTGATTTTTAAACACATCGCTTATCACTTCATTATTAGTCATAAAACTATAATCCTTGGTCTTATAAATTTTTAAGATTTATAACTTTCGATCCAAAACTGAAGCATCAGTTTCAGTTCCTCCATTTTCATTTTAAGAGCAATTCTTATTTTATAGTTGAAAATTAATTTGATTAAATTTAACTAAATATTGAACCACCAATACTTATGAAGTCCTGTCATTTTTGAGCCAGCTACAGCGTGTTCATCAGCCCATGTTAGTGTACTACCATCCCCACACTCGTAACCATCTCCACCAAATTTACTTCTTCCCTCTTCTACTACCTGCATCATCACTTTAATAATCATTTTTCACTTACAGAAATATTATAATGTTCTAAAAGCAGTGATTTTATATCTTTAGTACAAACATGATCAAAAAATCTGGGCTTTTCTTGAATAATATTAATAACTAATGTTTTTAGTTCTTCTGCTTTCACTGAATCAACGAATGGCTGCATTCCCGATTTAATCAACAGCTTTGATAACAACGTGATGGGATGATAAGGTTTATCGTTGTCTTCACTGCGGTTAATTTCGGATGCAAAATAACCACAAAGCCAACTCAAGGCATCAATATCTTTTTCTAAAGCGGCAATCGTACCATCTAATACCTGTTTGTTGAGCTTTACAGGTAGGTTGTCAAAAATTTTATCTAAGGCTTCTGGGTTTCGCTTGTGGCAATAGCGCACAGTCGATTCAACAAGTTTATCGATTTTTGTAGGTTGGGGTTGCCCAAATCCTTTACCAGACATGGTAGTTGCTGTATTGAATACACGAATTTTAGCAGGGTTTGGGGTTGCAAGAAGGGGGCAAGTAGATGGCTAACTTATCAAGTTCTTCTTGTTACAGACTTACAGTTAACTTGTTGGCAACCCAACTTGTTAACAAGTCGGCTGGTTATCAACCTAACTTGCCATATTCATGACTTGCCAGTAATCTCGTAAGCAAAATGCTTGGTTAAAATTCAATGATTATCGCATTGGCAAATCAGAAGGGAGGGGTAGCAAAACTACTTCTACTATCTCTCTAGGAGGACTGCTGGCTCTTAAAGATACTGTCCTGGCTGTTGACCTTGACCCTCAAGGTAATCTGACTACAGGGCTGGGGGTGGAAGTGGCTGATGACCAGATTAGCTGCTACGACGTTATTACAGAAAAAGCAGAAGTCATCGATGGAGTAGTTTCTACTAAATTTGGACTTAGCTTATTGCCTGCTGACATCAACTTAGCTAAGGGTGAAACCGAAATGCTTATGAAGGTAGGTAACTTCTCCATCCTTAAAGAGCGACTGACTCCCGTACTCAAGCAATTCCATCACATCTTAATTGACTGTCCACCTTCTTTGGGACTATTAACGGTTAATGCCTTGGCTGCTGCGGATGCAGTTCTTATCCCAGTACAGTGTCAATTCTTCGCTTTAAAAGGGCTGGCTGCACTGTTGGAAACAGTTGCAAGTGTTCAAAAACGTCTTAATCCCAATTACAAATACTGGGAGTGCTGCCAACAATGGCTGAAAATACCGTCATGACTCAAGATGTCTTAGCCTCCTTAAATAAGAGACTACAAAACATTCGGATATTTGAACCTGTTCCAAAGTCAATCAAGTTTTCTGAGTCAAATTTAGCTGGTGAGCCAATTCACATCTATGCTAAAGACCCCAAGCTGGTACAGCCTTACCAGATTATCGCTAATTTAATTGCTGCAATCTAATTAAGGTGAAAAGACAGATGACACAACGACGCGCCAGATTAAATGACGATAATGATCCGTTATCCTCGACCGATAAAGTTTTAGCTGGGTTTGAGCAAATTAGCAAGTCAGCAAGTCAGCAAGATAAAGTGTCAGCCAGCAGGGAAGCTGACAAGTCAACCAGTCAACAAGACAAACCACCAACTAGTCGTAAATCCAACAAGTCAACCAGTCAACAATCTGACAAGTTAGCAAGTCAGCAAGACATATCACCAACCAATCAACAATCTGACAAGTCAACCAGTCAGCAAGTTAATATAGAAAAAGTTTCATTGCGTAAATCTACGTTTCAAATCAGTGAAGATGTACTGCATCAGCTAGACAAACTGCACCTTACACTCCAGTTAGAGCTAGGAAAAGCTCATGCTCCTTATAAGGAAGTGATTGTAGAAGAAGCTTTAGTACAACTGTTAGAGTCGTTTAACTCTGATCGTGCAGCTTTGATAGAGGTATTGATGTCAAGGCAGAAAAGCCGGGACAAACTTTGAAAGATTAGTTGGCGATCGCCTATTCTAATATTTCGGTTTGCAGAAGGCGATTGTCTACTAAACAAATCCACCAGGGAGGTACTGCCCCTCCTGTATCTGTGTTATCAGCACAGGACTTGAACCCCTACAAATCGATTTAGAAGATCGATGCCCATCCATTAGGCGACACTCCCATAAATTGGTAGCCCTGACAGGATTTGAACCCGCTACATCCTCTTTGTAAGAGGCATCACCGTGCCAAAAAGGAAAATTGTACGCTAAGGGAACTTTTAAGCTACGACTGAGCAGAGTCGTTGCGCGGTCGCGGCTCTCCAAATGCGCTCTACGACTGGCTTTGAAATACAAAGTAAGAAACGCAGTCATCAACGTTTCTTAAACCGAACTTCTAGTTGCGTCTCTATCTAATGAAATATCACCTCAGTAATACGTGGCTAAAACGATTACTGTACAAGGATTACAGCCAAGCGCGTACAATTTTCCTGTTTTGGCACGGTGATGCCTAAGAGAGCACTCTACCAATTGAGTTACAGGGCTAAGAAAGCGATTGCCTTCGGCACGCTACGCGAACGACGAGACTCGAACTCGTACCGTGAGTTTGGAAGACTCTGATGCTGCCGTTACACCACGATGGCGCAAAGCGCCCGCCGGAGGCGATCGCATTATTCAAGCTGGTGACAGGAGTTGAACCCGCAACCGATCGCTTACAAGGCGATTGCTCTGCCTTTGAGCCACACCAGCATTTGGTAGCGGAGCCGGGATTTGAACCCGGTACGTGAAGGCTTATGAGACCCCAGAGCGCACCATAGCTCTATCTCCGCGAGTACCCCTGACAGGATTTGAACCTGTAGAAAACCCGTTTTAAGCAGGTCATGTCTGCCAATTGCATCACAGGGGTAAAATTTGGTGGGGTATACAGGAGTCGAACCTGTCTAAGTCGGATTAAAAGTCCGATGCACTTGCCGCTATGCCAATACCCCATACACAAGGGCGTTATTTATCCGCTTTGCCAACGACCAAGTTTGGTACTCCCGACAGGAATTAAACCTGTAACAATTCCGTCCCTCAAACGGAAGCGTTTACCAATTTCGCCACGGGAGTATCAGTACCCTTGGTGGGAGTCGAACCCACAAAATCTGGTTTCTAAGACCAGCACGTTTGCCAGTTTCGTCACAAGGGCAAATGGTCGGGATGGTAGGATTTGAACCTACGGCCCTTGTCCCCAAAACAAGGCTTCTAGACCACTGAATTACATCCCGATATTGGTACTCCCGGTGGGATTTGTAGCTTGCTTCTGCGGAGCAGTACCCACACACAGACTGTTTTGAGACAGCCGCCTCTTCCAATTGAGCCACAGGAGTATAAGCTGGGAAGGAAGGAATCGAACCTTCAAACTTCGCGTTCAAAGTGCGACGGCTTTGCCTGTTTGCCTACTTCCCATTGATATTTGGATGCAGGAGTTGGGGTCGAACCAACCTCTCCTTGATTCAGAGTCAAGGCGACTTGCCAATCGTCCATCCTGCAATTAATGGCTGCCCCAGTAAGAGTCGAACTTACAACAAAAGCGGTTAACAGCCGCTTGCTCTGCCATCGAAGCTCTGGGGCAATGTGCCAGTCCCCCAGGTCAGTGTCGAACTGACGACCTCCTGTTCTTCTCCTATCGGAGACGCTACGCGAACAGACAGGCGCTACTACCAACTGAGCTACCAGGGGATAAGGCGAGAACGGAGGGACTTGAACCCCCAACCTTCAGGTTCGTAATCTGAGATGCAATCCAGTTACACCACGTTCTCATAAGGCGGAGAGAGAGGGAGTTGAACCCACAGTGAGATGCTGAATCTCACGACTGTTTAGCAAACAGCTTGCCCTGCCAATAGCAATCTCTCCATAATGGGGCCGGGTAGGATTTGAACCTACGAAGCACATAGGCATCCGTTTTACAGACGGCTTCCTTCAACCGGACTTGGATACCGACCCAAATCAACGTTCACCTTGTAGAAATACATCCACAAGGGATGGAGTGAAGGGGAATCGAACCCCTATCCAGCAAGCGTCCGTTTGTTGGTTTCGTTGCTGTCGATCACCATTCGTCACCCCATGAGGCAGTGCAGACGGGACTCGTAGCCGTAGGCATCTCGAAGAGTACCCGCTAATTACACGCTTGAAAGACGTGCCGCTCGACCACTTCGCTTCTGCACCATGTATGCCGTGTAAGTAGAAAAAGCTGTTGATTCACACACAGGAATTGAACCTGCATATACTGTTTTAGAGACAGTTGCCTTACCATTAGGCGAGTATGTAAGCTTTTTCGGTCAGGACACGGCAACGCACAGACAAGGATTTGAACCCTGACTAAAGGTTTTGGAGACCCTAGTGCTGCCATTACACCATCTGTGCATTTGGTAGCAGCGACGGGAGTTGAACCCGTATACTCTCGGTTATGAGCCGAGTACCTTGCCGTTAGGTGACGCTGCAATGCTTGGAGTCCAGGGCGAGAATTCAACTCGCACAGTCGGTTTTGCAAACCAATACCCTACCGTTAGGCGACCTGGACACATTTGGAAGCCTCGACGAGAGTTGCACCCGCTCCTCCGTGCTTGAGAGGCACAGCGACTTATCTTATTTGTCCACAAGGCTACACGGGGATGATGGGATTTGAACCCACGGTCTTTCGCTCGACAGGCGACTGCTTTAAACCGGACTAAGCTACACCCCCACGTTGGGTGGCAATTATTCAGTTTTCATGGTTCTGAGGTGTTTGCTCTATGCCTTGTTGAGAGGCTGTAGTGCTTTACTACATATATACTACATACTGTATTACGAGGTGTCAAGGGCATACTACAAAGTTTTTTTTTTGAGAAGTGAGAGGACAGTATGATTTAATCGCGGTATTGCCCTCTCTGATTGAGTTTGAAGTCAATTACTCAGATTCACTCAGGCGTTGTGCGTTCCAAAATTGTTCAGCAAATGCAACTGCTGGGTGAATTGGGGCTTTGGGTCTGTTTTTCAGTACCATTCCCGCTTCATGCGGCAAGCGATCGCTCTTGGTTGAGTTGCATTTTTCACACGCTGTGACAACGTTGTCCCAGGTATGCTGTCCACCCTTTGAGCGGGGATTACATGGTCAAGCGTTAAATGTTTGGTGCTACCGCAGTATTGACAGATGTGATTGTCTCGTCTCAAAACTTCACGACGGTTTACAGGCGGTACTTTCCAATGACGTTCGGGATTGCCAACGGTTAAGCGGATGTGTTCGGGTACTTGTAGTACAACACTGGGAGAACGTACTTCCCACTGTTTTGTAGTACCAAAATTCAACGATTCAGCCTGACCCGTGACTAACAGCACGATTGCTCGTTTGATATTGATGCGTGCTAATGGTAAGTAGTTTTTGGAGAATACTACGACTGAATTTTGTAGTATTTGGGATTCCTGAAAAGGTGGTTGAGCTTCCATTAGTTAATTCACTCTAAAAATAACCCCCGCCTCTGGTGAAAAGAAGCGGGGGTCAGTTAGTTGATACTTTCTGCACTATGTCGGTGCTAGACAACATTTGCACCTCCCGCCAGAGATAAGTTGATCTCGATTCAGCCAAGAGGCTAACGCTCCAAAAATGCCAACACTTGTAGATTTCTCGCCAATGAACAGATACATTCCCTCAAACGCAAACAGCGCGATTGCTCTGCCTAAATCCCGATAGGGTTGGCAATGCACCGCGTTATTAATGGTTGAAGAGAACTTGCTGATCATGGAACTTTGTAGTATTTGTAATTTAGATACTTTTAATAATACATCTTGTATTATATGTTTGTCTACTACAGATGACCTAAAAGTTAACAAAGCCCAAAGAAGACAGAGGTTCGTCTGGTGGTGGACAGGGCGGATATAGTGGTGGTGGAGGACGCGGACGCTACTAAGCTTTGAAACCGATTGAAAGAGAGAGCGAATTTTTCCGCCATTGATGAAGTCAATTTACTAGGAGAGAGAATGACCCAAATTACAGTGGGTGAAAATGAACACCTTGAGTCAGCGTTACGCCGATTTAAACGAGAAGTTTCCAAAGCCGGAATTTTTCAAGACATGAGGAAGCACCGTCACTTTGAAACACCCATTGAAAAATCCAAGCGCAAAAAACAAGCCTTACAAAAGCAGGGTAAAAGACGTTTCCGCACTTGAGAACTGAAATAGATTTTCATGAATGCCCTCATAGTATTTATGAGGGTTTTATTTATGGAATCTAGCAGCAGTAAGCAAAAGGGAGCAATGGTAGTTCTTATTGACTTCAAAACTAGATATATCAAGAATTATAAAAGCCAATGCAGCCCAGATTTGTTTTGATAAGTTCAGTAAAACAACGTGATACATAACTTATATTTCAATTGTTGATAAATCAATAATTCCAAGTTTTCTTAATTCTTCATCAATAATAGAGTAAGCTGTTTCAAAAGCTGAATCGGCTGAGTCTTGAAAAGAACCTTCTGCCAACAAATTACCTTGCTCGTCTTCAATCCAATAACACCAGTTCATACCATCAGGTAAATCGTCTAAATCAACTTCAATCCTATAATCTCTGTAAAATTCAGTTTGCTTATATATAGTCATATACAAAATTTGTATTTTGTCACTCTAGATTAGTGTCTATATCAGGGCAGTAATCACAACGTTCCGCGCTAGGGTCTGTAAGTATACAAACCTCTCTACTAGAATCATTAAAGTAATAAGGACATAAACAAGTTTCTTCATCAAGATAAAAATCATCAAATCCTAATTGACTTAATTTTTGTGTAAATAATTTGGCGTAAACTGGATAATCTTCTTTCATGGTACGCAACTCTTATTTTGTCTCAGATGTTGTTTTTTAGCCAAGTTAGCAGATTATTTAGTTCTTGTTCCATTCCTGGCTTTTTACCATGATAAGCACTGCATAAAGTAGTTGGGCGTATACCAATTTCTGGAGCAACTTCTCTAAAAGTTCTACCTTTCATTTTAAACGAACTTCTAAAGCCAAAGACTCGTCAACAGGTCTTACAATAGGATTATATCCTTTTGTAAAGATTACTTTCTTTCCTGTTAAATCCATATTCATCAAAAGTTAAATTTTGTCTTTGTAAGTAAATTCAGGTATTTTACTGGATAATTCAACAAAATAAGATAAACAACTTTTAATAGTTTCAATATCTTTTTTAGTTGATTATACCTCTGCAATGAGACATTTGCAGAGGTGGAAATTTATTTGTGAATGCTTCCTACAACTTTACGAAGCTACACCAGTTACTTGGACTGTCGCCTCTGCGTCAACATCTGGTTTAGGCTCCTTCACCTTCTTTTCAAAGATTTGTAACCCAGCATCAACTACTTCAAACCCCGAATCTGTTCGTTGACCCAGCTTACCCGATATAGCCCCAGCCCAGTCCGCAAACTCCGAGGTGTTGGTTTCCGCCTTGCGCCAGCTTTTCGCGTTGATCAGCGCAGTAAATACAACTCCGTTCTGGTCAGTCAGCGAGACTTCAACCTTTTTGTTCGCTGCTGGTTTAGCTTCTGGCAGTGAGCCACTAAATTTTAGTGTAACTTCGCTTTTTGCTTGCATACCTTCCCCTGGTTCATCATTGACTCAAATTTTTAGCTAATGAATTTTATCAGGCTTGAAGTTGACCACAACTTGACTGCACGGTAGAAATATGATCTTCAAATCAGGTTAGGACTTGGGGTTATGAGTTGACGACCACCCAAACGCTTGACGTAACCGTTGAGAAGGATTGAACTTAAACACCCAACACTCTCTTCCTGTTCTGACATAAAAAGTACCAAAGTTTCGTAGAGAAACGCTATCTCCCTGTTTAAGAGACTCATATATTTCTTCTATAGTGGCATCAAGAATTTCTTCAACTGTGCCACTGCCTTTACTTAATCGTTTAGAAACGCGCTTTACCAGTTCCTTTTATCAATAGACATCTTGAAGAGTTCCCTAAACAATTTTAGATGTGTTTATTGAGAAATCATACTAACAGAAACACCTGGACGCTTTTTTCAAGGGTTTCAGCAATAAATCATCTCAGGTTTTAGCTCTCACTATCAGCTTTGACAGTGAAAATTTATTGATTTCCCAATCTGACCCAATAATTCCCAACAGTTATCAGAATTTCTCCTAAAAATTTTAATAACTGCCAACGCTTCCCGCTATTTCCCGAAATTTTAAATTTTCAATTCCCTTTATTGACCCTATTATCATTAAGCATTAAACCTACCAATAATTCCCAATACTTCCCGAAATAATCTAAGTTCTCCCCAATCAAAACCAATATCTCCCAGAGGGGTTTCCCCTCTTGACTCCCCTAAAACCCTCGCACAGTACGCCAAAAGTTTGGCCAGTTTTTTTACAAAATTGAATTTACGCTCACAGCCCTCAGAATTTACTACCAATAAAATACATAAGCACTACAAAAGCCGCCTTACAGTTAACACCTACAACTGCGGCGGCTATTGTTGAGATATTTCCGGCTCCAATCTCCTCCAGAAATTGCATCTATTTTTTGACGACGAAGCCTGTCCCAAATAATAGTGGGAAAAATTGCGCCCTCTCTCTGATAAATCACTATTGCTTAGTAATAAGACTAGGCTTGGCTGAAACTATTACAGGCAAAGGATTTGGCGATGCTCAACAGAATCTCTGTCGAACATCAAGGTACTTATTTTGAGGTATTGTGGTTCCTGGGCGATGTTTGGGTTAAAAACCCATTGTGAGACAAACCATTTGTCTGTTGAGCTTGACTAGGGTTAGTTATCGTTTGTGTCTTCACTGTGGTTAAAAACTATAAATTGTATAGTTCAATACACTTTTCGTGACTGTTCTGCAACTGTTCTACACCTGTTCTAAAACTGCTCTACAACTGTCGTAGAACTGTTCTAGGGCATACAAGTCACAGGCTTACTCCTAATCAACAACTGTCCTATGACTGTTCTACGACTGGTCTATGACTGTCGCTGAAATAAGGGGCATAACCCGCTAATAATTCTCTGAAGAAATATTAAAATTGTCGTACTTACTACGGCTATGTGCTTTTTTCGCATTTAAGCGGCTTTGGCTATATTAGGGGTTGCCAAAATTTCTGCAATTTGAAGAAAATCAGCATCACTAAAGAATGATATCAAGTTTATCCAAGAAGTGAAGCATGAGCCATGCGATCGCCCGATTAAAAAAATTAAAGCGGCTTAACAAGGAAGGAAGTGCATCTCACACTGCAAGAGGAATACTCTTAAATTATTGCTCATCGATAATACATTTTATGTTGCAATTGTACTTCAATAATTCCTTCATTAACTTAACCCAGCACCCCTAACAGGAGATGATTTCTCTTTCATGCCTTCCTAGAAATTGTTCATTTTACAATCTCTACTAAGCTGATCAAGCTGAAACTTATTTTAAGTAGTGAAATTGTTTCATTAATCACAGTTACAAACAGCAGACATTTTGCACCTAAATACCGGATTCCTGTACAAAATGTCTGCTATTCTGTACAGCTTATACACGTATTGTCATGTTATAGCTGTCAAGAAACTTTGACTATTCACTACAAAATGTCTGCTATTTAGAACATGGCTTTGACCCAAAAACTGGTGTCTAATACATACACCAACTAGCTTTTAGCCAGTTTTATCAAACTCGTTTATTCTCAATAACTCAGGTTTTATTGAGAACATATAATACTTTTGTGTTGCAAACGTAATTCAAAAAAAAACCGCTCAATCGATTAATTTCTTGAGTGAGTGAACCTGAAATTTCTCCTGTGAGTTCAGCAGTCATTCTATATATTGAGCATTAACTGAAATAAAAACTTGTCTAACACAATAACTCTACTAAAAACCTTTAACACCGTAAGCTTAGTGTAGTTTAACCGTACTAAATCAGTCTCATCCGACACTAATATTTTTGGGCGTCCAAAACATCAAAAACAATGGTTTCTTGTCCTTTTGGCGTCCAATAAGCGCCAACCCTACTCAATTGTCATGCTCTGCTGACAAATACACACCTGTCAACGGCGTCCAAAACATCGAAAACAGTGGTTTCTTGTCCTTTTGGGCCGTCCAGTGTTTTTGAAAAAATCTTCTGTAACTCTTATCCCGAATAAATTACAGCCGCTTTGAGGAGCATTTTTTATTATCAATAAGACCCTGACTTATTGACAATGCGTAATCATGATGTGTTGCAATTATGTTTCAAAAATTCTTTCTTGAATTTAACCGTTCCAACCTAATATCTCAGTAGCTATTTTGAGGTCTTCTGAAAGTTCCAGTTTCATCAATCCTAAGTCATCCTCATCAAAATCCTCATCAAAATCTTCATCATCAGAATCGCCATCATCGTCAGAAATAAGAGGCTGACTAGTGCTTGTTACAGTAGTCGCTGCATCAGCACCACTTTGAGCCTGACTATTGCTTGTCACAGTAGTCGCTGCATTAGCGCCACCAGACACAACTATTGACTGAGGCTCAATTCGAGCAATACGCCTAATAGTTGCCAGTTTCGCTTCTAGACGTTCAATTGCTGACCAACAAGCTTTCTGTAATTCAGGCTGACTGACTTCACCCTCTAACGCTTCAGCAAGCCAAAAGCTGTAATCGCTTCTATGGCAAACTCTGTCGCATAAAAACACATCAATATTTGAGTTGAGTATAAATGTGTCTACCTTAACGATAATAGCGATAATATTGTGTCTAAATGTGGTGTTTTTTTAGCCGAAAAATGTCAAGTAACTGGCGTTAGGTTTCCCCTAATAGTGTGTTTATTGCGTGTTATTGTGGTGTATAATGCCAAACAATCAAACAATTCCCTAAATGCGCCCCAGAGTGCTAAAAACCCTACACAGCAGGCTTTTTAGCAGCAGAGGGGGTTTTGTGACCGTCAAATTTCGCGCTGGTTGATTAAGATAATGGTGTACCCACTACACCTTTTTGCCCTGACGGGTGGCTTGCGCCATTTCTCCCTGACGGTTGAAACAAAAGGCTACGTGGGGTCTGCGACGCAATTACACTCAATCACCCAAAAGTGGCATGGCTTACGCTATTGCACGAATTAAAAAGCTCAAGCGCAGTAACTTGGCAGGCAGTGAAGCACACACCGCACGTCAGCGAGAAACACCCAATGCTGATCCAGACAAACAAAATATCAGATTCATTGGCACTAATAACCCAACACTTTCATTAGATCAGTTGGTGATGGAAAGGATAGGGGAGCAGAAACGGAAGATCCGCCCTGACGCTGTTTACTGCACTGAGATTTTATTGACTGCCAGCCCCGAATATTTTCGTCCCAACCGCCCAACACAAGCGGGTTACTATGAGCAGGACAAAGTTGACTCCTGGCTGGCTGCTTCACAACAATGGTTAGATTCGCGGTATGGCGATCGCATTGTCAGGGCAGAATTACACCTGGATGAAGCCACCCCGCATATTCACGCTTACTTTGTCCCCTCGATGACAAAGGGCAACTGAGGGCCAAGCACTTCTTCGACGGTCGTCAAAAGATGAGGGAGTTTCAAGATTCCTACCCGAAGCTACAGAACATTTGGGGTTGGAGCGTGGCATTAAAGGTAGTAGGGCGCAACACCAGGACATCAAGGACTTTTACAGCATTGTTAATTCCGGTATAGAACCAGATACCAGCCTCACCCAATTACAGTTGCAAGCTAAAGCGGCTGACCGGGATAGGGCGCAAGCCAAAAAAACAACAGATGGAAGCCACAGCAAAGGCTTTGGCGCTTGAAAATGAACTTAAAGACAGACGCATCAAGGAATTAGAGGCACAATTCGCTAGTTGGCAGCAGCAAACTAAACTTCTGCGCGACTTGCAGCTTGAAGATGTCGCCTGGGAGTTGGGGCTAAATTACGAGCGTGAAAGATGGAGGGTCACGGACACATCATTAATATAGATGCCCCAAATTCTACGACTTTTCACCCGACCACTCCAAAGGCGGCGGCGGTGCAATTGATTTGGTAATGCACGTTAACAACTGCAATTTTCGGCAGGCGGTTGTCTGGTTGCATGAGCGATTTGGGGAAGCTGGCGTAGAACGTGCAGCGATCGCTCACGCAAAAAAGCGGCGGTTGACATTATCCAGGCTGACCCTCGTCCCCAATTCACCCCACCCGTTGAGAATAAAGCTAACTGGCCTGCCGTTGAACATTACCTCACCCAACAACGGGGCATTCCCTCTGATTGTTTGCAAATGCTTCAAAACCTGGGGCTACTTTACGCTGATGATCAACAAAACGCTGTGTTTATCATGCGAAATCTTGATAATCAACGTAACGGTGCATTCTTACGCGGAACTAGGGGAGATAACAATAACTTTAAGGGCTACCAAAAAGGGACTAAGCGCAGTGATAGCTGGTTTTACTTCGGTTTGGGTGGTCAAGCAACCGATAAAGTAGCTCATGTTCTGCTGTGTTCTTCTCCCATTGAAGCTGTTTCCAGAGCTATGCTCGAATACTTTGTAAGGGGCAATGTGCCACCTGAGCGAACCCTGTACATGGCAGTCGATAACATCAACTCTTTGCCTGTTGAGCGATTACAGAAAGTTCCTAATATACTGGTGACTTTTGGTAAAGATCAATCAACAAATGCAGCCGCACAGCGTGTTCTAGAACTACTGCCACACTCCCAACAAGTTTTATCCAAAGCGGCAGATTGGAACGAGCAGCTTCTTGAATATGGACGGCAATTAAGGCGACAACAGCAGCAGCAACAGGATGATGAATTGAGTCTTTAAAATCCATTTTGTAGTGCTGATGTAGTTTTTAGACCTTCTGTGTCAGTTTTGGTGGATAGTATTCGTCTTTCATCGTTGATTATAGTGCTTTCGCCAATGCACAAAACCACGTTCTGTCTCCACTATCCTTGCTTGTGTGAAGCCTGCACCAGTGAGTATCTGAGTCAATCCGCTACTTGTTTGCCCTGAATAAGGAGTAAACCCAACGCTATTGTGCCGCCTTCCTTCATAACTCGCCTCACTGACCGTAGCCCAACTACGGCATCTGTCCAAACTTGCATGGAGTTAACCGCCAACACTTTATCGAATTTGTTGTCTTCAAACGGTAAACTTTCCACCGACCCCAACCTTAAATCTACTCTCCCTCCCTCAATCTCTTCCCTATTCCTCACTGTAGCTTGCTCGACCATTTCTTTTGAGTTATCGATGCCTGCGATATACCCGGCTGATGCTAAACAGGACAAACGCTCAATACCCACTCCCGATCCAAATCCCACTTCCAAAACTTGATCGTTTCGCTGAATGTCGAGCAGATCGATGACTGAATAGATAAATGCTCTGTTCATGGATGCCATAATTTTGCCACCCATCCTGCCTAGCATACCCTTTGGGCGACCAAACATCTGCATGAATATACTATCTACAATACTCATCAGTTGTGATTCTCTTTTCTACCTGGACGCTTTCATGCTATCTAGTCTTGAGTTTTTAACACACCTTCAAAAATAGCTGTATTCATGAAAAATTAGTTAACCAGATTTTCTTCCTAACTAAATTACTGGACTGGACAAAAGCGGTTCTTGCAAACATGGTCATCTTTGTATTATCAATGTAGTTCTTTAATATTCATTTTGTTCGTTGCGGGGCTAAATGAGCAATCGTACAGAAAGTTACGCGCTTGGCTGTAACCCTTACTGGATAGGCATTCTGCAATTCGATATTTTTCGCAATTCTCGATGTACCAATTAACCTATAGATTATTTGGTGCAACAATTTAATACAGATCATCTTGGGTTTGAAGCTCCTAAATTTCAGAGACTTCAATTGGTACAGTCTTATCTGTAGCGATCGCAAGAAGGCGGGCGGGTACGCCATCGCAGTATTGAAAGTAGCTCATCAAGTCCAAGCGCGTAACTTTCGGTATCACTGCTCATTTGACCCCCATACTTATGCAACGCCTTTTTCTCTTTCTTTTGTCTTTTAACTTTTAACTTTTGCCTTGTTCACTATTTCTTGTTTAACAGTGCATTGGTAGATGCAAATGAGCGCACCAGTTCAAGGTTTATCGGGGACTGACTGATAGACTTGGCGTAAGAAGCATTCAGGTAAAAACGGTAATCTGGTTGTTTGGCAATGTGGGTTTCAAAGAACGCAACACTCAGAACTTTTGCATAAGAGTGAGCGATTCGCCGGATTGGGGCCAATAAACTCTGGTGGAACGGGCAGCACTCCGCGTCCTGAATCCGTTTTAAGCAGCGAAAAGTGAGTTGCTTTATCCATTAATACCAAATATTTATCGGATGCCGTTATCCAGCTAAAGGGGCGAATTTGTTCGGGGACTGCTGGAGCAAAGATATCATCACTTCCTGAAACCAACATCACCGGGATTTTAATTTGCTCTAATCCCGACTGCCCAAATACGGTACTATCGAGGGGATTCATGGCAATCACAGCTTTGATGCGATCATCTCTCAGCGAATAGTCTTTGGGGCTAACTCGTCAACTCTGCACTGAATCAAAAGTGATAAGTTCAGGGAGTTATTTGGATTACTGTGATTTTACCCCTGCGTGACCAAATTTTGAACCATAACGTGACCAAAAGTTAACGTAATTTCAAGCTTTTGAGCCAATCAATAACTTAGCTTTATGAATCAAATTATGTCCGCGTGTTTTAAATGTGAACCATAATACGACCAAAAATTTTATTTTTAGACTTGGTAAAAAATGCCGAGCAAGACACACTAATTTAGTCGAAAATTTTCAACTTTCGGTCAAAATATAATTCAAAATGTCCACAATATGGTTCAAAATATGTTTCGCCAAAAATTGAGTGATAAAGCGATCGCCTGAAATCTGAATTTTTATTTCTCTCATCACGGTACGGTACAAATGAACTATTTGACCATGTTCCTTGCTGTAATTAAGTTTTGAGTTTTTTGAACTCCATTTATAGCTTTGAACTATATGTTGTCCTAGTACAGAGTGAAGTATTTCGTGACCGTTTGGCTAAATTATCGTTCAAATCACAATTACAATCCTTGTGTAGTTGCTGAAAATTAATGGCAGCACCTGCCAATGCCAGTACCGTATATCCGCCAAGAGATTGACCGATTGCGCCCACTTGATCGAGATTCAACCGTCCTCGAAACCTGAGTCTGATTGGGAAAGCTGTTGTAGTTCATCCAATAAAAATTTCACATCCAACGGGCGATCAATTGCTGCCATTGCGCTGGGCGGACTTGCTAATCCCGAAAAATAATCCTGATACTTTTTCGCATTGGTGTCAGGGTGTTCGATGGCAGCAACCGCAAATCCATAGGATGCAAGATGCTCTGCCAGATAAGCAAAGCTCTGGCGATCGGATGCCATGCCGTGGGAAATCACAATGACTGGAACCGGGGTTGGATTAACATCCCCGTTTTTGGTTGAGGTAGGTACAGATCCACTAGCAGTTGACGATTCCGGGATTGATCGTTTAAGTTCAGCGTTTCTTTTGCCAGTTAAACGACCCACCTTTTCGCAAATCAGAGCGTTGGGAAAATCAATAGGTGTCTGAGATGCCTCAGCGATCGCATCTTGCTGAATTGCGGCAATTAGGGAATCTCGCTGTTTCAAAATTTCTGACAGATTGCTAACGATTCCACGGACACGGGGCAAGTTAAACCAAATCGTATGGCTGGGATATTTCCGCAACACATTCACCAGCGTTAAGCCATCGGGGTCTGCTGCTGCCAAGATGAATGCCGATCGCAGTGCATAAAACCCATTTTGTTGAGAACCTGTTTGAAAATCATTTCCCAACCGCTTTATTACCGTTTCTCCTACCGGAGAGTAGGTAAACTGGGAGACTAAAGTTGGGGTGACATCAAAACGCCGTTGCAATAAATCTCGCAAACTTGCTAATTCCTCTGAATTTGCAAATTTGGCATAATAGGCAAGATCACTGTCGATTTTTCCCTTCTTAGCAAAGGTTTCTAATGAATTAACAGGCAGATCAAACTGCCCAAACGGTGCATAGTAAAACGAAATTCGTTCGGCTCCACAAGCAGGAATCGCAGATGCGATCGCACAAACCATTCCCCCAGAACTACTCCAAACTTTGCCAGTAGCTTTATATCAGGATTGGCTATGATTTTCGCTGTTTATGAATACATTTAGCTTGGGTCAGTAATTTCATATTCACCTTCAATCAGATTTAGGGCGTTGCATAAATGCGGGATGAATCAGTTAAACACGGGTATTTCTCTATACTTTAAATGAGACATCACCGTGCCAAAACGGGTGTCCGCCAAGATACCTGCAAAAGAGACACGTTGTAAATAAATATTGCAAACAATCCCTTGTTGATTTACGCGCCTTGCCCCAAAATGATAGAGGGCGAATCAAATTTTTGCACGGTAAAACCAAGCTTTCACCTTTTTTCGTCCCTGACACTTGCCCAAAAATGACCCTTTTAGGGAATGTTTTTATTTGAATAGTCAAGTAATGGTCGAGGCTGAAACGAAGGTAAATCAAGGCTTTTGACAATTAAATTTACAAAACTTTACAATCTGTCCCATTTTGCACATATCAGATACTGTTGGCGAAAGTGTTACAAACTCATAAACAAAAGTGCTACAACTAAAATCCGCAACCATAGATTGAAGCTTTGAGCTTGCGTAATATTTTAAAATACAAACATGTATTACATTCGCCAACAGTATCCATATCTCGGCGGATACCCATGAAGTCCTTACCTGAAGCAGGACTTTACAACTCTAACGTATCAATGCTTTGGGCAAGAGTAACATCATTCATGGTAATTCCACCTGCATCGTGGGTTGTCAGTTGAACTGTAACCTGGTTATAAACATTGAACCACTCTGATGATGGCGCCTTGGTTTCTGCAATCAGTGCAACGCGAGTCATAAAGCCAAATGCTGCGATAAATGAGGTGAATTCAAAGTGGCGGTAGAGTTTACCGTCTACAATCTTCCAATGATTTAGTCTTGCGATCGCGCTCCAGTTCATCTGGTGATAGCACAGCGCAATGTACCAATTGATTGCCAATCATACAATTTATGTCTCCAATCGATTTATCAGAATTGCGTCAAACTTGAAGGGCATCATCTCCTGTTGGATGCCGTTCAAAGCTTGATCAACGGGAGATGATGTCCTCAACAGTCGACCAATGGGCGCTGCGCTGCAAGGGTAGGGGCGGATCATCCCGCAGATAAGGACGGCTATACCAACTCCAGAGTCCTTCGGTCACTGGCACAATGTTTAATTCGGCACGCCACTCGTCTATAGGACGTTCCAGCCTTCTTCAAACTTCACTGAAACAAGGGTTTTGCTTGCCGTGCAATGCCGATGCCTTGAGAAACTAGGTCAAAATTATATCTCAGAGGAGAATCGATGCCTTCCCGTGCTTGATTAGCCATGAACGCTAGCAACGAACCAACCAAATCAATGAACGTGAACGCGGGATAGCTAATTTGCCCAACCGTCACTGAAATCACTCCCAGTTCACCGTAGTCATCAAAGCTAAAGCCCGTCAAAATATGATGCAGATCATGAGTTTTGCGAACGCGATGGGTAATGTAATCGACATCTGATTCAATTTTTTCGGAGGCGATAGAACCGTGGATCATAGTTCATGGCACTGAGAACACGAGCATAAGTCCAACCCAATGAGCCTTCCGGCAGCTTCAGCAAAGTTTCCAGATCAAACTCTGGGCCCATATAACGCTCATCAACTAATTGTGCTGAGTCTGGATTTTGACGGACAACCTGCAAACATCTTTTCATTTGCTCACTATCAGTCAAAGCATCCTCAATATCGAAGATGTTCTGCGTGTCAACTCTCCCCCCAGCAACCATGTCAACTAAAGACAGCAGTTTATCAACATTTTCAGGAGTTGCTAGTTCGTTGATATATTTGAATCCCATGATTGTTACCTCGCGGTGCGTTCTTTGTTTTCGACAACTGCATCTTACGGTGACTCCACAGGTAAGCAACAGGAGCTTTTTGATATAAGTCAAATTTGATCAATATCAAATTTCCTGGGCTAGATGACGGCGGCGTTGCTGATTTCGATATCTGGCGCGGATACGACTGAGGGTTTCTTGGGTTATTCCCAAATAGGAGGCAAGATGTCCTAGCTTGACGCGATCAAGGATATCAGGGTGTCTCTGAACGAGATCCTCATATGGGGTTGAGCCGAGATAGGTGTAATTTTCAGCAAGATGGTCTGGAAACTCTTACTATATATATGTTTCAGCGATTTTCAAGTGAAATTGACACAAGGTGACAAATCTTGGGTATCTATTAACTTTATTTACAGGTTTTACAACTTAGACAATAAGCATCTTTCGCCGTGAATTGTCTGAAACTATTACAGGGAAAAGGTTATATTCATTTCAACCACACAGTATTTATAATTCTCTTTGGTAGACGAAAAGCAATTATTGACCCTCACGCTGCAAGTATGCGCGGCTCAAATCAGGCGGAACTATTAAAAACGCTAAAAGCTATATGCAGCAAACTTTTTCAGACCATCTTGCTGAAAATTACACACATCTCGGCTCAATACCATTTTTACTATTAAATATTGTAGTAATCAACAGATTATAAATTTAAGGTGAAGCTAGTAAGCTGATATATGAATGTTATTAAATGTTTTCTTAACTGTCTTAACTGTCCTTGTACCCTGATTCAGATTCTGAGAAATTAAAGAGTGTCAATCTTGATCCAAGACATCTCAAACGGCTTTTAATCCTTGCAAAAGTATAGCTACGGGCTTCGAGTTAGTGTCAAATGGCACGCTCAATAAGCGCAAATTTGTAAGGTGTAAGGGTGTAGGGGTTCTGCACACTCAAGAACTAATAATTAAATCAAAATGTCTCATAAATACTGTTCTTCTTCTAACCCCTACCCCCAGGCGAGCGAGAGAGTTCCACGTTATCGAGCGTGCCATTCGAGTTAGTGTCTGTCTATATACATTGCTCTTAGCAATCTCCTAGCTCCTGTTTCTTCCCTAAAACCATCTGTCGTAACAGTGTTACGTCTTGGATTAGTGTCTCGTAGCAAAATATCGTGCTGAGACATCTGCACATTTACGGTAAGAGAAAAGCTGCATTTATATCCACATTTCTGTAAGTTAGAAGTTTAAACTATGTCCTTAACATTACCCACTCCAGGAAAAGACTACTACCTTATTGCTAAACACAGTGGTCAAGCTTTAGCTGTAGATGGTGGTAGTAAAACTCAGGAACCAATACCGTACAATGCCTAACGAAAAACTTGATCACTTCAAATGGCAACTGCAAGATGCAGGTGATAACTATTTCTATCTTGTCGCCAAACACAGTGATCAAGCTTTAGCTGTGTATGGTGGGCTTACAGCCAATGGAACTGGTGTCATACAATGCCTAACGACAAAGTTGATCACTTCAAATGGCAACTGCAAGATGCAGGTGATAACTATTTCTATCTTGTCGCCAAACACAGTGATCAAGCTTTAGCTGTTAATGGTGGTCTTACAGCTAATGGAACCAAGATTGTACAATCGCCTAACGAAAAATCGATCACTTCAAATGGAAATTTGAGGCTGTAACACCACCTTCCTTGCCTCCCATCTTAGATAATGGGACTATAAAAACTGAAGCTGGAAAAACCTATAAAGTTAAGGTAACAGTCAATATTCCTGCCAATATTGGCTATAAAAATAGCTTTGGCATCTACGCTATCAATGATGATGGCAGCGTTGCTGGAGTCAAGCCAGGAGATCCTAATTACGCTGCTACCGTCGTCAAAAATCGTATTCCGCTACCAAATGCTGACCAAGGTTCATATACAAAAGGACAAACCTTTGAATATGATTTGCCGGGTGGGGCTAAAATATAGTGTTTTCTTGATTGCTAACGGTACTCCAGCACTATTTTTAGAGAAAACCCTAAAAATCAAGGTTCTAATCCTCCTCTGGCTTATTTCTTTAATACTGCTACCAACCCCGATGGCAAATCTCATGTCAAAGTCATTTCCCCAAGTGAATATGGTTTTGAGGATACTTATGGTGGAGGAGATCAAGATTTTGATGACCTGATTGTGAAGCTAGAAACTTTAGCCGTTGAGAGTCAAAGCTGAGTCAATCAACCATAGCTGGGGTTTGTACAAAAAACCCCAATGTTGTCACAGACCACAACCTTATTGTGCATGAAATTGTGCTTGCCATCTGGTTTATAAGGCTCGGAGTGCTTACCAATTAGATGGGATGATACCTGTTTAAAAGTTTCAGCAACACCAACACTTGCTTCAGCTTTGAGCCAAAGTTTCACCACATGAGACATTTGTGTTGCATCATATACTCCACTAAACCGATGGCACGAGAGAATCAATCTCACGCCCGAATAGTTATCGACTGGTGAACCCGCTTGAAGGAGGGCGCACAACACCCTCCTTCAAGGTTCAGCTTTCAGCTATCGCTTTTGATTTAGGACAAACCTATAGGATTGCCAGACAATTACTGACTCTCAGTATCCAGTTCACTCCAATGCCTTGAGTTGCTTAACTGCCTCACGTTCCTGTAGAGTCAACAAATTCCAAACCGCCGATTTAAACTCACTAGTCCATTTCTCTGTAAGCGTGGATATCATCCCCCAGGATTGCCAAGCAATGCACTCTCTAATCAGTTCCACGTTGCCAATAATTTCCTCCTCCATTGATAATCCAGAGGTAAAACCGGGGGTGGAACCGTAGGTGTCAGATTTTGGTTGTTCGTCTCCTTGAACATTGACTGTTTGGTGTGAAGCTTCCTCTTCACCTTGTAGACCAACCTCTGCCTCATCTACGCTATTCTGTTGGCTCTCTACTTCTGTTGTCAATAAGCTCTCTGGCATAGCAATAAGCTCTCCTGGCACATCAGATTCCACACCAGTTGAATCGGCTGTAGTGCTTGCTGGCACTTCATCGCACACCTCCCACACCAATTTATCGCCCTCTATTTCATTTCAAAATCAACATTGGGATTGATATCTGATTTTGACTCAAGATTCCCATCCCAATCTTGATCAGCCATATCGACATTGACATTGATATCTGATTTTGGTTGAGGATCTAGATCGGCTTTTTGTTGACCCTCATCATTTTTTCATCCGACCCCCGTCACTGGTGTGGGTGGTGTGGAAGTCTTGATTTATATGGCTTTGTTGGTGTGAAATGGGTGTGGAATTTGGTGTGGTAGGAGGGCTTATTGCTATGGCTGTGCCAGTTATTGACATTGGCACATTGTCAAAGCTAATTCCTTGCAGTGCTTGTAACTTTCGCTTACCTGATGGGTGGGGACGGTGGTTAATTTGGCTTTGGGGAATAATGCTTTTATTCTGGGTAAGGCTTGGTTAATCGCCTTGACTGTTTTATCGCTGGGCTTAGACTGTTCCTGCCAAATCGCTTTTACCTTGCCATTGCTCGATTCCTCAAATGACAAAGTACCGTTATCTATGTACCAATTCTCTAGCCGTTGCCAGATATCAAAGGCAGTAACGATACCATTATGGTTATAAGCCAGCCCTGTATCCTTGCAAAATTGGAACAAGTGCGAATTTTCCGCTTGAATTTCCTCAAGGCTTGTTGAGTGCAGTAGTCAATGCCCTCAACGATTAATGCCTGTAACCCAGCAATCATCTTATTTAAAAATGCTGAGCAACACACTCTTGCACAAAATCCACATCATAAGCAAACCGAGGGTCGGCTAATAGCTCTTTTGGATTGTTGGGGTCAGGATTGTTCTTGAATGTTTTGTCAAAAATCAAGGCAACAATGCGGTCGATAGTAGCTTGAATGGTTCCATACAATGGCGGGGTTTCATTCAAGTTATAGATGCCGATGGCATTAGGTTATACTCGATGTGGTCTTTGCCTTTACGCTCTGAGTGTAAGACGTTACCAGTAGCAAATAATTTGAGCGATTGAATTTTATCAAGTCGTGTTGTCTGTGGGTTCTCACTAGCCCAATTGACCCGGCTGTTAACCAGGGGAGCTAATGCAAATTTCCGCCCTTCATCATAGGCTACAAAGTCAGCTAAGGAACAGCTGGTCATGCCTTGATGCCCGTAGATGATCGATACTACCTGCCGAATCGAATCTTTACCATTTGCACCTAAGCCACAAGCCAGTATGACCTTTGTTTCTCGTCCGCGACGCTTGCGAACTTCCGCTAAATCGAGACTCGCCCCCCAGATTCCTTAATAAAATTTGTTGTTGTGGGGAGTCCAAACATCCTAGTAAGCGATCTCGCAATGTTTGGGGTTAGCTTTGGGGTCATACTTCACCAATGGTTCATAAGTATAAAAGTGTTTATCTGGGTTGTGTTGTTCTAGTACAGGTTGAGGTATGGGGGCTGACCAGTCAATCCTTAACACGCCATTGGTACAGTTCACCCCTGGCGGATTGAGTAATTGTGGGTCAACTTCCACTCGCAGCTTCACCCACTCCAGCAACTCTTTGACTTTGTTGGGTTTGGCGTAGGGGTAGGTGATGACAAAGCTATCACCGTTTTTCTTCATCACCCCATAGGAATTGCAATAATTGGTGATGCGCCGACGCTCAACTGCATCAGGTGAGTATCTGTAGCCTTTGCCATGCCAGTAGTACAGCTTGCCATCAGCACACATCCATTTTGTTTCGCCGTAAAGGGTATTAAAGCCTTTTTGCAAGAATGTGTTGTCTGGTCCTCATCACCCAAATCAGCAACATTTACTTTGTCTTGGGCTAGAAGTTGTTTTTTGGGAAGTAATTTCTTCGATTTGCTGAAGTATCAGTTCTACTAATTCATCCCCTGTCATGCCCGACTCAAAAATATCTGCTACATCTCCTTTATCTTGTAGAGATGGCTGAATTTTTGCAAGTCAATGGCAACAAAACTCACTCCGGCTTGTGAGCATATTTCTTCGATTCTACGGGCTTTGTTCCAGCCAGTAGAATCATTATCTACGCAGTAAGCCAGTAAGAAATCTTTACCCGTCAGGGTCTTAATTTGTCCCAATGAGTGCATGATTCACCATCGGAACTGCTGCCCACCCAAGTAATGCTTGCAAGTCCTTGAGTTCTGGCTGCTTCTACGCATTTTTCCCCTTCATGCCCTAGCACTACAGGTATGCCCTCTGTGGTTTTGATCATGGCGATCGCTTCCGATTGTCTGTAAGCTGGGCCATTTTCCTTGCTTGTTCCAGGCAACGAGGTTAGTTATGGGGTCAATTTGGCTGACTGAGAATGTTTTGACTGTGCCTTTATCTTTGGCTACACACGGACAAGAAAACCTGTGAGCCTTTCGTTCTTCACCATAGTCATATTCAATGACTGTAATTTCTTTTAATTCGGATGGTGTAGCTCCCGAAGCTAATAGTCTAGAGCTAACTGATTTAGGAACGAAATCAGGTGTTATAGGTTGTGGCGTGGTGATTTCACCCGAAAGCCTGCATATTCTTAACTGTGATGGGTCTACATCTAAAACTTTGGCTATTGAAGCGGGTTTTTGGCTTTGATCGGCAGGGGGCTGGATGGTGGTGTAGAGCCTAGTTT
Source organism: Nostoc sp. MS1 (assembly GCF_019976755.1). Taxonomy (NCBI): domain Bacteria; kingdom Bacillati; phylum Cyanobacteriota; class Cyanophyceae; order Nostocales; family Nostocaceae; genus Nostoc; species Nostoc sp. MS1. The sequence goes on along the minus strand of NZ_AP023446.1, from coordinate 3,863 downwards.
TCGTTCTTCTAGTACCTGACTCCAGGGCTTGATTGCTTCTCTAATATCGCGGTGAAGGCACTCGTTATAACAACTGTATTTGCCGTTATTCGGGTTGATGCTCAGGTTATGACCACCGCACACTGGGCAGATGTATTTGTTCTTGACCCGTGTTGGTTCTAACTGGTCGATGAAATTCCGAATATCAAATGAATCACTGGCGGCGATCGCTCCTGGCATAACGGAGCAATCAATGGTCTCGTTTCCTTTGAAAAGAGCTTCCATTGTCAAATCCTTATGAGGTAAATGATGTGGGCTTTACCTCCCTAAAGATTCACCAAAAATTTTCATCAAATTTTCTATAACCCGTTGCCGCAGATCCTCCTTACTGTTACCATTGGGTTATAAAGAAATTTGAATAAGTTTTACGGGGGTGTCTTCTCGGACTAAAAAGCAACTTGCGCTAACAAGTTGAGTCTTGGGAGGCATTCTTTTTCTTGTGTATATCTTGCGATTACTACTTAGAAAAGATGAACTATGGGTATAGCTCATTTTTATAATAAGTGATCTTCACTAAAATAAATATTAAATTTGCTAAATTTCAAAAATAAAACAGCTTATTTATTCTCTCCAATAAGTACGTGGCAATAGTCTCAAAATTTTTTCTAATATTAATAAACAAGATTATCTAACCCCAATTAAGCTTTTAAAAGGGGAATTTGAACATAATTTTACTTATCTGAGGCGATATTTGAGAATTGAGTATGTAGCAATTTAAACTAATTACCAGTACATAAATTTTGGATGGAAATAGTTATGTACTGAGTGAATGTTAATCACAATGTTTACTCATCCTCTGGAACTTCTAAGCCACGACTCTGTAAACCATCCTTAATTAAAAGTGTTGCCATTTGAGAAACAGTGCGACTTTCCTTTTTGCTAACTCTGTAATGAGGTTATAAATTGCCATAGGAGTAATAACGCTAAACTTCTTACCTTTATACATCAGATCAGACACTATCAGACAATATCATCAGTGTAACTAATAGTTCTACAGAAATCTATAACTTTACTGTCTGATTATAGCAGTTACTATCTGATAGTAGCTGCTATAATCAGGCTATAGACGCTGAACGAACATACATAAGACTAAAACGCCTAGCTTAATTCAGATACAGGTTTCTTAAAAAGCTATCTAAAAGGTTAGCAACAGCCACATCTATATATGCAATGTGGCTGCTACTAGCTTTAGGAGAAAGCAAGTGATTAACATTTACTTTGCAGATATTGGTAACTTCACCAGCATCACTGCTCTCAGAGGAGAGAAACCCCGTGTGATGCGCTCAGTATTTCAGGATGTCACCTACACCAGCGCCAGGGACATAGACACCGACGATTCCGTGCGACCCGTTTAGTCGAAATAAGTAGAAATGCTTAGGGATGACTAGCATGGTAAATCGACAGTAAAGTTACTTTATGAGTCGAACCATGACAACTGAATGACAATGTAGGTGAGAATCCTACCTCCCAGGTGCAGGGATGAAAGCACTTTCCCCAAGGTAGCGACTAGCCATCAATCCTTGAAGCGGGAATGAAAGGTGGCTCTACTGATAGCCTAAATTGGTATCCATCGAGCAAAGAGTCCATGAGTAAAGCCGAAGCTTAAAGTTGTGTTTAAAGTGTCGTTACGGTGAAACAGTGAAATAAGGCTGAATAACACTGTAACCAAAAGGTGAAGGATATACGGACTGGCGTAAGAGTTGCGACCAGTAAGCACCCCTAATAAACCCGGCACAGAGCAACACTCTAAAGGCTCATAGTATTGTTATTCGGAACGAGGAAACCCATTATTTGCTCTCTAGGAGGTCGAATACTTAGAGTAGGTGCTAACCAGATGCGGTAATGGGAAGGATTGTGTAAGAAGCGAACGCTTTGTTGTAATGACAAAGATATGCTGACGTACACACGATGGTTTGAAAGGTATGGTCTCAATAGGAAGTATAAATGTCTAAAACGAGTTTAAAGACTACGGTGGAATGGAATACAATCCCCTGGCAAAAGCTAGAACGGAATGTATACAAGCTTCAGAAAAGAATATACCAAGCCTCACTTCGTGGTGATACGGGAGCAGTTCACTCTCTCCAGAAAACATTGATGAGGTCTTGGTCTGCCAAAGCCTTAGCCACGCGCAAAGTCACTCAGGATAACCAAGGAAAAAAGACGGCTGGGGTAGATGGAGTTAAATCCCTCACACCAAAACAACGTCTCACCCTGGTATCACAACTCAAGTTTACCAATAAGGTCAAACCAACCCGACGGGTATGGATTCCTAAACCCGCAAAGGATGAAAAGCGACCTTTAGGTATACCGACAATGCACGATAGGGCATTACAAGCACTTGTCAAACTGGCTCTTGAGCCAGAATGGGAAGCCCGTTTTGAGCCAAATAGCTACGGTTTCAGACCAGGAAGGTCAGCCCACGATGCCATCGAAGCAATTTTCATCAGCATCAAAAATAAATCCAAATGGGTTTTAGATGCTGACATATCAAAATGTTTCGATAACATCAACCATGAAAAGCTAATTGAGAAAATCAACACCTTCCCAACACTACGCCGCCAGATCAGGGCATGGCTAAAGGCGGGTGTAATGGATAATCTCAATTACACACCAACCGACAAGGGAACACCACAAGGCGGGGTTATCTCTCCACTGCTTGCCAATATTGCCTTACACGGCATGGAACAAGTGATAAAGCAGGCATTTCCAAAAATGTCCCGCACCAGGAGAGAAACTTGGTATCACAAGAAAGGGACTGACTTTAACAGTCCAAATCTCATACGATATGCCGACGATTTTGTAATCCTCCATGAAGATTACAAAGTAATAGAAAAGTGTACCCAAATCATTAACGCATGGTTAGATGACATTGGATTAGGGTTAAACCTCCAGAAAACTAGATTCTCACATACATTCTTAACACCCAAAGTCAAAAGACCAGAAAATACGCATGGTCAAAAACCTGAATTTAATATCAAACAAGGATTTAACTTCCTTGGATTTAATATCAGGCAATATCCAGTTAGCCACTCTGGAAAATCGACAAACGGGTTGAAACTAGGATTCAAGACACTTATCAAACCTAGTCAAGAAGCTATAAGGGAACATTATCAAGAAATAACCAGAATCATCGATGCTCATAAAGGAGTGCCTCAATCGGCACTGATAGCCAAACTCAATCCTGTCATTCGGGGATGGGCTAACTACTACAGTAGTGTAGTGAGCAAAGAAGACTTTGATAGGTTAGACTACTTAATCTTCCTAAAACTTCAAAGATGGGCATACAGAAGACACCCAGGAAAACCGAAAGGGCAAGTTATAAAAAAATACTGGCACACTATCGGAAATGATAACTGGGTATTTTCTACCACCAAGGATGGAGTTGCAGACCTCACCTTACTTAAGCATAGCTCTATATCGATTAGAAGACATACCAAAGTAAAAGGTGATACTTCCTCCTTTGATGGAAACCTTGTTTACTGGAGTAAAAGAAAAGGTAACAACCCTGTAATGCCAAATAATATAGCCAAGCTACTCAAAAGGCAAAAAGGGAAATGCACCTACTGTGGACTGTTCTTTAGAGAAGAAGACGTAATGGAAATCGACCACATCATACCTAAATCCCAAGGTGGAAAAGATAAGTATGATAATTTACAACTTCTTCACTGTCATTGCCACGATGGTAAAACTGCCAAGGATATTAAGATGTCTCAGCAAAAGACAAGTAAAGTCATTTTACTAACTGATGCCCACATAGAAGAAAATCCTTGGTAAAAGAGGTACACATGACAAGTGTCAAACCGTTGAGGAGCCGTGTGAGGTGA
>NZ_AP023445.1 GCF_019976755.1 Nostoc sp. MS1 | reverse complement strand
CCCGGATTTCTCACAAGCAGTAAAAATAAATTTACATGACCTGATGTGAGGCTCTTTTCTGATACATCATCAATCAAAATTTAGGCGCAGAGATAAATTAAGTATAAAACCGAAGTTGTTAAGTAAAAATGATTACTATTTTTATTGCTGGTAAAATTAAAATGCTCTGTTCATAAAATATCCGCATTCCAAAACAGGACTTGAATCGCCCAAGCCCAAAGTATCATTGATTAGAAATAAGCAAAAGGCAATTTAATTTCAATTTAAGCAGTATTAGGGAGCATTTTTAAACGTCTATGAGCAGTAGCAAATATATGTTTGTATGGACAAGAACTAGTAATTGCAATTAAAATACGGCGTGTACTTATAGTAATTAAAGCTCCTAACTTCAATAACTTGGTACGAATAGTTCCAACAGTGGCATTTTGTAATTCAGTTTTAGCTAAACATTTTTGACGCAACGCATTCATCAAAACGTAAGCAACAGAAGAAAACCACAGACGTAATTGATTTCCCGCAAACGTGTGGGTGCTTGTTCTATCACTAAAAGTTCTAATTGTTGTTCTTTAAAGCGATTTTCCATCTCCCTCGCTGACAATATTTTTGTTTATACAGTTGACTAGGAGGTACTTTATTAGTAGCTAAAGAAGTTACAACAAAACGAATTTTAGCTCCCTTCGTCCCATATTCAACCTTACAAACAACACGACGACTACGACTCCAAGATTCACGGGTTTGATAGTCTAAAGACTTGTACCAAATTGAGTTATCAATCAAATCTTCCGCAAGCGAAGGAAGTTGTTCATCTGGCTGAAATACTGTTTCTAAAAATGAAACTACTGTTGATAGTTTTGCTCAAACTCAAGCGAGGCTCTATTTTGAGTCGTCGTAGTCATCCCAATTAAACGACTATTTTGCGCCAATCAAAAACATAATCTAAACCGGGCTGTGATTCACACCACCTCATGATATCGTCCCTAGAATAGGCACTATCTCCACGTACTAAAATCTCAACATTCTTCCATTGTTGACGTATTTGTTTAATCACTCTCTGTAGTTCTGATAATGCCCCAAATGCTGGGTCTACATTTGAAGGGCGAAGTTTGGATGCTAACAGATGTTTTCCACAAAATATATACAGTGGAGCATAGCAGTATCCCCCATAATAAGTATTGAAGAAAACTTGCTCCTGATTGCCGTGTACTAAGTCATCAGTTACATCTAAATCCAAAATAATTTGTCTTGGCTCTTTGGCGTAAGATTCTAGAAATATTTTGACAAATAAACTTTCAATCTCTGATCGAGAATGCCCGATTTTATGATAACGACTGTCTACTCCTTGTTCTATCTCTTCAGGGCAATGTTCCAGTCGGTTTAATGTACTTTTTCCTGCCAATATTGCAGGCTCATCCTCTATTCCAATTGTTTTTAAGACTGCTAGAGCAAACATCGGGTCATGACGTAATTCCTCGTGGTCATTTAAGTCTTCATATCCCATGACTAACCCGTATATACGTTGTTTAATTAAACTCTCTACTGAATGGTCAACTCGATTTGGCTGACGGTAATCTTGGAAACACTGTGCAAATTTTGATGTGATTTCTAATTTTCTGTCTATTTCCGCAATTAAGCTTAATCCTGCATCCGATGTTACCGTCCCACCCTGAAAATTAACTACAATCGGGTGTGATTTTTCCCCGGAGAATTTGAATTGTTTTGGTGTAATATCTGTGAAAGTCGGGGTCATGGTTTATAACTGCTGGAATGCTTATCCTATATACATTTTCGCAGTTTTTGACCCCCCTTTTTTATCTCTTTGTGAGAATCGGGATTAGTACCTCAAGTTTATCTACACTACGATCCAAAAACACTAAAGGATTTAAAGGGACACAAGCGTTTACCACGGCAAAGAATGGATTTTTATTACTCTTTTCAAACAGTAAAAGGGTAGTAATTGAAGTAGATGGACGGCAGCACTATGCAGAAGGTGATACAGCGAGTCCTAGAAAGTATGCAGAGATGGTTGCTGAAGATAGGAGACTACGCCTATTAGGATATGAAGTATATCGTTTTAGCGGGTATGAGTTAGATGAAACAAATGGACAAAAAGAGGTCAGAGATTTTTTTGAGAAACTTTTGACAAATACCATATAACAGCAGCGTAAATACTGTTTTACTTTATGTCTTTTTAACTCAATGTTGTGAAATCAGGAACTTAGACAAATCAAAAATTGACAAATATTTTTAAAAAGTTTAATTATAAGATTCTAGGAAAATTAAAATGTCTGAAGTGAATAATATTGAATATGTTTATTTGTTTAATCTTGATGGAACTAATAGATATAAAATTGGTATGACATCTAACACACCTGAAACTAGATTAACATCTGTTCAGTATGAAAATAAAGCTTTTGAGTTAAAATTAGTACATTATATAACTGTTAATGACGCAAGAAAAGTTGAAAAACTTTTGCATAACTTCTATGCAAAAAATCGTGTCAGATTTGAATATTTCGATTTTGATAATATAACTGAAGTTATTGAAAAAATGAATAGTTTACAATATATTCACGATAATACTTTATTATTGAGCGAAATTGAAAAATTAAAATCTGAATTAGAACAACAAAAAGAATAAATCTCTCGCTAGAGATAGAGTAATGTTAAACTTGTACAAAGATACAGTAAAAGAAAATTTAATATCTAATTTAGCAGCAGCAATAGTTGATAACATTCAAAGATATGGAGATATAAAACAGTTGTGTACAAATATTTTAGCGTTTCGAGATATTGATAATGATGAGAGAAAAACCATATATAAAGTTGTTTGGAGCAATTATTCAAATAAACCTATTGAAGATTTCTTACAAGAGCATGATTTATCTTATTTGTTATACGCAATAGGAGAAGAGTATAAAGATGTAAATTATGAAAATTATATTAAAAGTATGTTTTTATTTTTTATAACTAGAAAGGAGGAGTTTTTATATTTTATAAACCCTAATAAAATTATAGACGAAACAATCTTTTTGATTGTATATTGAATGAATTTCATGCAATCAAAAATTACATAAACAATCTTTATTGTGGAAAAATACCAATTTTGATGAGTGCTACGAAGAATTTTGCAATTTTATGAAATTAGACAAAGATGATTCTTATTATTTTGAAAATATGAAAATTTTTAAAAAGAATTATTTTTAGTTACGACTATAAAAATGCTAAGTAATCTGTATCTTAGGCATTGTAATAAGTGGATATACTTGCGGAATGCCACACTCTCAAGTATAAACAATGTTACTTACCATTGAACTATCCCGTAGTAATTAGTTTACGCCCCTATTACTCCAATCCATTATTCAACGCATTAGTTTTGGTGAATTTTTAAATCAATTCTGATATCGAATCACTCATCTGCTTTTGCAAACGCTGGCGGTTATCATCATATTTCAACACCGTCTGCACCTGGGCGTGTCTACTGAATCGCTGGGTAGCGCGGTAGTTGCCATTATTGAGATCCAAAACTGTAGTAATCGCACTGTGGCGGACGCGATGGGGTGACATCTTCTTAGTAATTCCGGCTTGCTTACATAACCCATCCACCAATCGCCTCATTGCTTCCCCGGTTAATCTCGCTCCATTTTTGTGATATGCCAGCACCGTAAAAAGCGGGTCATCGCCACGTTTTTTTCTTACTAGCTTTTATCCAATCAGCGATCGCCATTGCAGTTTTATCCGATAGATCAAGAATATCCTTTTGGCTACCCTTGCCCTTACCCAGAATAAAAAGCGTTTTCTCCTTGGGGTTAAAATCACTTACATTTAAGTTGACTATCTCATTGCGGCGCAAGCCATTATCCCAAAGTAACCGCAGAATGGCATAATCACGCTTGCCCTTTAATGTGTTTTGGTCAACCAACGCGATGACTTTGGCATAGTCAGTAGCTGAAATACCCGTAGTGTCCCGGTAGGTTTCGACCCTTTCACCTTTGACATCATCCAAAGAAAAATTGCAGACCCCCAGCCGTCGCCCCATCTCTACCATTGACTTGATAGCACTGAGGCGACGATTCACCGTAGCTTCAGCCAGTTTTTTCTTGATCAGGTGCGCCTTGTACTTGAGAACCACAGCAACCGCGTGACGCTGTTCCAGGTGAAGAAACTCTAACACTAAGTCCCGGCTGGGTTCTTTTTGGCGACGAATAAGAAAAAATCTTTCAAGTCCTTCTGGTATTCGCGCTTGGTATTGAGCGATCGCTTATCACCAATCAGCTGCTGAATTACGTCGGGGTCATTTTCTAGGGAGAAATCTTCACCGATCGCTAGGGAGAGTGAATTTTCTAGAACACTCAAATTCTCCGGGTGAATGGGTGTCATTGTTGTTTTGGCCAGGACGCGCGGGTGAATGGTCGATCTACATCTTAATGGTTTCGGCGGTGTTTATTACGCTAAGTAGTGTGAAAACGTTCATTGTCGCACTATGTCCCAACGCACTAGGATGTGGGGTTTGGGAAGTTATTGTCAAATAATTGACAATTGGAGAGAGTGATTTAGAGAGATTTTCTGCGATAAAAGTGTAAGGGTTGACTTATAAGTACGTGATCTGACGGTCAAAGGATAGGGAGTTGACTATAACGAACACCCAAATCCATATTTCGGGATTTGGGTGTAAGAGCGGGTGTTGAGCAGAGGTAGGGATGACAATAGTTGATAGCAATATTGCTATCAACTATTGTCTGTACTTGCTTATAGAATCGCGTTTGGTAAATTGTTGCTATCAAGCTCGTGATATCAATTTTAGGCAGTAGTCTCGGTGGCTGCCTCACTAGCTCTACCACTGAATTTCCGAAAGAGGAAAATGCGAAAATTCAAGCAATCTTAATACTATTAGCAGTAATAAGACTGATGTTTTTTGTCAAAAAAAACACAATAATGACCTAAATACTGATTACTTAGAATACTATCAAAATATTCTAGTTAAGAGAGTATCTAAAACAGTCACCTTTCAGTAAAACAAGTGCATTGGTATGAAGACAAAAATTGGCTTTGGTTGTTTGGCAATTAGTCTTATTTTAATTATTTTTGGTGTGAAAGACTTAAATACTAAATCTCCATATGGTGAAAATGCTCTTTGGCTTAACAATGGACAATTTTCCTCTGCCACTACTGATCCTATTCAACAGATGGTTCAAGCGGACGGATTACAGTATGAAAGAGAAATGCAAAGCAGAGGAACAAACAAATTAATTTTTTCAGCCTTCTTTTTCGCAGGTGGTATTGGATTATTAGTTAATAATACTAAAGTTTCTTAGGCAACCAACAACAAAAATATTTTGGACAAAATACAACTAATTGATAAAACTTCTTCACGAAAGTATTTAGCATGGCTAATATAACACCTAATTTTACAACTGCAACTAACTCTGAAGCATTTAAAATTACATCAAAAATGCTTAATCAAAATTAAATATTGCAAAATCAGAAGGAAGAAAATATGCTTGGAGTCCCTTGAATGATGATTATTGGATACCTGAAAAAGAGATTTTGATTACGAGATAGCTTGTCCTAATTTTATTTATTTTCAATCAGAAGAAAGTTCTTTTACTGTGATGACCGTTTACGGTTTATTTGAAACGTATCAGGGGTATCAAAACCTTTTATTAGGATTTGCAAGGGTTTTTCAATACAAAGGCGAACTAAATTTGCAAGAATTATTAGATATAGCACGGATGTATTCTTATATGAGGTTCTGCTTACGAGACAACGTTAGAGATTTAGATCAAAAATGGTGGAGTAATTTTTATTGAGTAATGTAGTTAGTAATGAAACTACCCTTATTTTTACTGAGGACAAACTGGCTGCGAAAACTTGGGCTAATAAAACTTTTCCTAATAACAGCTATAATGCCTGGATTGGTAAATGTGGAGAATTTATTTTTGCAACTTGGGCTGGTGAACGTGGACTTTCAATATCTAGAGTAGACCTTAAGGATCATCCATATGGTGACGAATATGATTTTTCACATTCAACACTTTTTAAAAACAGGGATGAAAATACTTTAAAAATTGATGTTAAAACATTTCAATTAAACAAAGAAAACAAAAGAGATTGGTGGTATGTAAGCAAAAATGCTTAGTTGGAGAACACCGACAAGATGTTATTATTTTGTCATTCTTGATGAAGATTTGAGAATGGGCAAAGTTGTTGGGTTCTTAATGTCTGATTCACTATTAAAAACAGCAGAATATATTGATAATAACTTCGACGATAGTTTTATTCTCAAGGATATTATAAAGTTTATTTAAAAGATATTTACAACCCATACTATTTACGCGCTTTACTAGATTCTCGTAGCCAAATTTTTAACGGTTTGTTTTGTGGTGTAGACATAAATGAGGCTTTCGCTGAAATAGTCAAAGATTATCCTTTAGATCCAATGACCTCTTATCGTTTAATTTTATCTGGGGAGAATTATTGCAATTCCCGTTATTACGAGCCAATTAGCGGAGGAATTTACAATCTTACTGCCAAACCTACCTTAGAACTATTGATTGAAAATCCTATTTTCAATCAATATTCATTCTAAGATTTCACTGAAACAATAATTGAAGGCTGTCCAAGAGATTGGGAGGAATTACCTCAACCTGATTTACCCTTGGCATTGGGAATGGATGGCGGATATGTTCGTTCCTACGATTTTAAATCGCGCTCCAAAGGTAACTTTGAAGTAATCGTGGGCAAAAGTATAAAAGCCAACGCCCAAGTGGGGAAACAGTGCTTCAAAATCTTGGTCGTTGTAGAAAGTACCGATTTCATACCTCATGGTCATGTAAAGATTGCCTTTTGGGAAAGCGGCATGAGCCACACGCACTGTTTCAGAAGGGATGGGGTCTATGGCTTGCGGTTGAATCACTCAATTCCTCCTTCATCACAGGTGATGGTAGATGCTTGTTGATCAACATCATCCCACTTTCCTTAAAACTCTGCGCGCTGGGATAGATATGACGCTATATCTACCCCTCGCTGGGAGCATTTGTAGGTTTTCAAATGTGAAGAAATATTTCGCCAACAGCATTCGATGCTACTAATACCCCGGATACTGTTATCTTAATTCTTTATTCAATTTCATTAATCCAGGTTTGAATAGCATTGAGTAAATTGGGCTGATTAGGCTGAAAACCTCTCAATGGTGCTTCTAATGGTTGGTCAGTAATAAAGGCGACATGAATTTCTCGCGCATTTGCTAATATATGACATATATTAATTAGTGTTTCAGTTGGTTCACTTTCATCAAATACTAAAGCTAAGTATCGCTTTTTAGATTTTCTTCTGTCATGACTAAAAGTTCTCTTTCTAAATCCGCCACCCCTGAAATTTTGGGTATATTTCTTGCAGGTAATTTTAATCCTTCTCTATAAATTCTCGTGCATAGTAGTTGTGCTATTTCACGTTCGTCATGACTACGTTGAAGATTTGCAGTGTTGACGATAGAAATACAACCTGTTTCTTGAGTTGGTTGGAGTTGAGAAAGGATGAAATGATTATCTATAAATTGAGTTTCTAAGTTTTTAAGTGATAATGTTCCGCCATGCCACACACGGTAAAATTCAAGGTAACTCATATTTTGGGCGCAATGCCATATATCTTCGTGTGTTCCTTTTCCAGACGTGGATTTGAAGTGGGAATTGAAAATTTTTGTAGGTATTTTATCAAAATTTAAAATTTCCCATAACTTTTAGAAAAACCTAACTGCATATCAGGTGGAATCCATTGGCTCAAAACTTCACTAGCTCTTAAATTTTCTGAATCAATCATTAATAGAAGCTGGGCTAATATGTACAGAATACTTTCATGATGGCTAGAATCTAACAACATAGTAAGTACATTAATTGCGCTCATATTGCGAGTATTAATAGCAATTTTTTCCAAAGTCTCAAACGCCTGTTGCCAAGTTTCAGCATCCTCAAAGTTTTGTAGCAAGTTAGCTACAGCTGCAATAGCTTTATCATTACCGACACTAATTTTTTTAAACTCCGCATTATTTTTCTACGATTGGATTCATCTTGAGTATTAATAAGGAGCTTTATCAATACGTCTGTAGCTTCTGAGTTACCTGGGTCAGCAATACCCAAGTTTTCAGCAACTTGTTGAATAATTTTTTCATCATGGCTATTTCTTAACATATCAGTAAGAGCAGAAATAACCTCTGAATTTCCAGCACCTATTCTCGCCAAAATGTTAGACACTCGTCTTTGAGTTTCTAACTCTTGGCTGGAATTGAGCAGATTAATTAGTTTATTAATAATTATCAAATTCTCAATACCAACTGCTATTAAAGCGGACTCGGCAAATTGACGATAGCTTTAAAAATATGTTCAAGTATTCTTTTTCCAGTGAAGAAATCTTGTGTTTCCTCTAGAATTTCACCACCATTACAAAGTAGTTCAATTAAAATATTGATTGCTTCTTGATTATTAGGCTCTACTGTAACAATAATTTCTGCTGAGGCTCCACGTACTGACTCATTATTGGATTGTAGTTGCTTCTTCAATTTTAAAATTACCTCTGGTTTACCTATAGCAATCTGTTTGAGTAATTCAATAGCATCGTCGTGAGTACACCATGCACTAATATGCCAAAAAGACAGATTTATTAAAGCTTTGATAGCTTCCTGGTTGCCAGGGTCAATTTTATATAGACTTTCGGATGCTCTGAAATCAAGATTAGGCTTATTATGTAATATTTTTGAACTAATTAATAGTTGTTTAAATTCTATTTGAGAATTTGACTCTAAGTTAGGCGTAAAATCAGGTGAAGCAGCAAGTTCATCATGAACAGTAGTACGGACTACTTTAAGTAAAGCATTGATAGCTTCGGAATTACCAAAAGCAATTTCTCCTAAAATTCTTGCCGCTTCTTGACGAACTGACCAATCTTGACTGTTTTCTAAAAAATAAATCAGGATGGTAATTGCATAAGTATTTCTTGGATTAATTAATCCTAAACACTCAATATCCAACAGATTTATTTCCCCTGTTTGTTGCCTTTTATCTTCTATTAAATCTTCCAAAAATTCAACTGATAAGTTTTGTTAGTTCTTCGTAGAGCTTTCCTAGCAAAATTTTGAATATACAAAGGGGAATCCAGCCATATTTTTCCTGAGCATTGAAAGAACCAACTACCCAGGAGGAAATTAGCCATACAATATCCTCGGCTATACTACAGTCTTTATACTCGCTAATTACACTGGATGCGAGTATAATTGTTCTATACAAATAATAATTATCACAATCATCATTAAAATCAAATAATGCTTTGAGAAACTCTTCTTTTGGATTTGATTTTGCCGAGAAATATTTTATTACCAAACCATAATAAAATTATTTCCTTCCACTGAGGTTCAAAAATTCGATAAACACAAGCTTCATTTTTGTATTTAATAAAGGGATTAGGATTATCATTGTTATGATTGAAAAATAATGCCAATCATCAATTACTAATGCTGCAAAATATTCCTGAAAATTTGGATGAAAAAAAAGCATAGACAGCTTCTTCATTATCTGCATCTCTATCTACCAGATTTAACCAACCTACATCACAAGCAAGCTTAAATAGCCTCTCATCCATTTCCTTCACTGCTAAACTTTCGTGCAAACGAAATCTAGAACCTCTGTTAATTCCTGCTAAAGCTAATCTTCCTAATGCTTGGTGTAATTCTCGTCGTAATTCATGAGAGTCAATTAACTCTTGAGGCACTAGCTCAGGTTTCCAATGGTAAAAATAACGTGTATATATCTCAAAAATTTCAGCTTTAGTTTCTGGTAATTCTCCTTGCTCGTTTTGATAAAAATTTGACACAATAAACATAATCTTAGAGGATTAGTTACTAAGTCATGAATGCGCTCTTTCCCTGATTCTGTTAATTTTACTTTTAGTTCTTCACCGCGCTGTATATTATCAGCAGATTTAAACCATTTATCAATAAATTCATTAATTTGTAATGGTGCAAATTCAGGGTTTTATAGGTATTAAAACCAGGTAGTATATTATTATTTAAGTTGGCATCCCAAACATTTAAACGACAAGTTAAAACAACTCGTGCTTGTCCTAACCAGCTTGTCAATTCTTGAGAAATTTTATTTAATGCTTCTACAGGTGAAGATTCTCCCATTTCATCCACACCATCTAACAATAACCAAATATCATTTTGATAAAAGCAAGTGATTAGTTGATTTTCTATTTCTGGAGTAGGAATAAATTGAGGATTAATCAATCTCATTGCATCTGGAAGCCATTTTTGAGTAAATAATCCTCTAATGTCATTCCGTGCAAGCTACCGAGAGATATAAAGATAGATAGGTGTTGGTTATTATCTTTAATGTGTGAAGCGATGGCACTCAATAAAGTAGTCTTACCTGCTCCCGGTTCTCCAACGATAGCAACGTGCTTGTTTTTACCTCCAGAACGTTGATTGATTACTTGTTCGAGAAAATCACTATGCTTATAGGTTTTGGCGATAACTTCCTTTTCCAGCTGATAAACCTGCTCTCTGTCAACATTCTCATCTCGTCGTTGTTGCTGTTTACGTTCCACCAAACCCAGTGGCACATGAACGTTTACCTCAATCCCATTTCCGAAGCTTTGCGTCTGATGCGTTGCTGTTCTTGCTGGTTGTCTAGCATCGTGTGACAAACTTCGCACCAGTCAATGTCTAAATTTCCAGTATCTTGATTCCATTCCTTCGGGTCAACAACTTCTAAAGGATCTAAATTCAAAGCACCAGTAATCCAAATAACACAATGTCTATCAATTGACTCTCCTTTAAGGAAGCGTTTTACTGTAGCAATACTTACACCAGACTTCTCTGCTAGGTCTGTTTGTGTCCAGCCCTTTTTATCCTGATTTCCAGGCTTTTCTAGTTCAGCCATTCTTGTTCTAACTTTATTTAATCCTTGTAAAGTGGCTCGAACACTACGAGATTTAGGTGCTGTAGTCATTGGTAACAGGTTATATTTGCGACAATCAATCACATCATAGTCCATTAAAAATAAAGTAAACAGTTCAGAATAGTTCACTTCAATCTGAACTGTTCTGCTCTCGATTATTAGTTGCAATCTAAATATTCTGGAAGCATCAACCTAAAAACAACACATTATGAATACTCACAAAAGCTAACGCAGATATTCCAAAGCGATGAAAATAGATTCAAACTTGGCACACTCAAAGCCAAAATCAATCCTCAAGACTATAACCACATGATCAGACGCAAACAACAACGGGCAATTAACGAAACAATGATGAAAATTGCTATATTATATGGCAATAAAGATTTTCATGGTAGAGATATTAGGTTTACCATACTCGATAAAAATTTGCGTAATACTGTTTATGCAAAATTTATAGATGAACTTCGCGGCTTACGAGTTATATGTAAAGGAGAACTATCAAACACAGAAATTATTACAGTTTATTGGCACAACAAAACAAAACGAAAAGTTCGCAGATAAGCACATCAATTTTAAATATTTAGGATACTAAATCATATTTGTATCTGAGTATTACCAAATTATTTCAACAGTTCCTTGTATTCGCTGTAAGCTTGTTTCCAGCCCTTACCGTTTTTCTCCACTCCCCAGAGGGATTGAATAATTTGAGTCTGCGACATCTTCTTATCAACCATCTGCTTGATAATGCCAGTTAATTGTTCAAGAGTCAGGGCGGCTGGAGTGTAGCGAGTTTCGGTATCGTTTCTAGTATCGTCGGCAAGGGTCTTAGAATCACCGATTCCTGGGTTGGTATCACTGATTCCGGTATCGTTTCCGGTATCGATCCCAAATGATTCCAAAACCTCAAAAGCCTTATCAGTTGGTTGGTATCGGTCGGTATCGCTCTTTGTTGGGGGACAGTAGGCGGTGGCGCATCCGGTATCACCCAAGTTTCATCTAGCCATGCTCTAGCCTGATTTAAAAACTCATCCGGTGGTTCAGAAATAGGTGATACAGAATCAGCCAAAGCTGGGGAATCACTTCTTAACTCTGGAAAATATTTAAGCAGCGTCCGCGCCGGATCTGGCTGAAGAGAATGGGGATTAACTTCAGTTTTAGCCATTCTGGAATCGTGCCAATTTCACCCTGTGCGATCGCTCTATCAAAACTGTCTGGGTCAGCGAGAAAGTAACGCCCAGTGGCCAGTGAGATTGACTTGAGTGGAGACAGTTTCTTGCTTGTTGCCTCACAACCAATAAAAGTAGCCCCACTTTTGAAAGTATCGCCAAAACCTGCGGTGTTTTCGTCCCCACCCAAGAAGTAAGGTTCTTACCATGCAACACCACAAAAATTTGAGCGCCCTTCTTACTGGCACGAGTGAACAGGAAGCGAATGATCCATTGCTTCTGCTCATCGCTGAGGTAGTCAGATAACGCCACCGCTTCATCAATCACCAAAATAATGTCTGTGTAACTATTTTGAGTGGCATTGTCCATCTCCCTTAAATATTCGTACAAATCGCTGGCAACATGAGCGTCAGCCTTTGCACCTCCAAGTGCGGGTAACTCAGTCTGCATACTAAGTGATGACAGTGAAACGGGTATATATCATCACCTGCGGTATAGTAGTGAATCTTAGTGTTTGGCTCAAGTGCTTTACTGAGGATGGCTAAAATCGCCATGAGAGTACCCTTACCACCTCGCTGATTACCTGCAATCACCGTAATTTGGTCACGGATGCACTTAGCGATATCAAAACCACTTTTGGTTAGTGCGTTGATGATTGCGATCGCTCGGTGGTGAAGTGGCAGTGCTAACAGTGATTTAAAGTCTGGTGCTGGAATCTTTGCGCTGGCTGGTGCAGCAGTGTCCGAGTGTAGGGGACTGGGCAACTGGACTAACTGCGGTTGTGGCAGTTCAACGAACTTGGGTTCAGGTATTTTGGGTTGTGGCAGTTGAGGAGTCTTTCCTTGTTGCTGAATGAGAGTTACTTGTGTATGGTCAATTCTAGGGTCGGGTGATACCTGCGACAAATGTTTAGCCAGTTGCTCAACAGTGGGGAATGCACCTTTGTAGTTGGTGAAGTTGTCCAGTAGCCACCTGTAAGCATAGAACCGCTTGCCCTCTTCTACACCAGTGAGAAATTCAGTGAGGGTGTTGGTGTACTGCCGCAGCATCACAAATTCACTACGCTCCAGGGGTGCAAGGTGGTTCATTAAATCTACAATCTCATTGCGCCTGCAAACCATTCCTCTCTTGCCACAGAATCTCCCATTGCTGAGATAAATTCGATAAAGTTACCGCGTACAAAGGGTATAGGGGCGAAGCAGTGGGAATCAGTCATGTCTTGCACCACCGACCAAGCATAGCCCAGTCCGGCTATTACTGCACCAATGGGGGCCAGTGGGGAGGTAGCATAACAAACTGCACCGATTGATGCCGTGGTCAAAGTGACGCATTTGGCTAGGTTCATCCCTGCCCGTTCAGTCTTGGCGCGAACTAACAATTGGTCAAGTCTTTCTACTAGCCAAGGGGCGATGTTACCTGCTTCCAGATGTTCAATGCAGGGATAGTCAGCGCGAAGTGTGGCAGTTTCTTTCGTAGCGAGTTGCGGTATTGGTTGGCAAATTTCGGGTGAAAATTCCATAGTTCATTCTCCAATAAGAGCAGAGGGGCAGAGGAGAGGAATTTGGCGCTTGGGGCTATGGGGCAGAGGGGAGGATTCACTCTCCTGGTTGCTCCTCCGCTCCCCTGCTCCAAGTGCTTACTTACTCAGTCGCCAAATTGTGTAACCAATTTCGCCTGCCATCATGGTGGTGAAGTTGTAAGCCAAACACCCTAAAATTTGTCCAGGGTCGGTGTAAGAGAAAGGATTGCGACCTACAAAGGTTGTGGTTAAGTCGAATAACCAGAAAAACAGTGCAATTGCCCCTCCTGCATGACGTTCTTTCATGCCTGCGACTTTGTAATCACGCCACAGGGCAGTAGTCAGGTCAATGTTGCCAGTTGGCTTGCTACCAAGGGTGTACTGTTTGGATTCCTCAAACTCGGTTCTGGCTTGGTCAGGGTGTTTACCTCTTAGGCTCCGGGCTTCCATCACTTGAACTAAAGCTGAAATGCCAAGCGCCAGCCAGAAAAACAGATTAAATGGTAGCGTTAGCCAGCCTACCCAACCAATCCATGTTTTTTCAAACCAGCTAAACATGGGGTTCCATTAAAGAGCGTCTGCCAAATTCCATCCGAACTGAGAAGTGTGCCAATGAAGAAACCCAACGCACCAAGTATCTTTGTGCCGGATGACCCTGGCGTGACGAACTGAGCGAGGATGTGAGTAATGAACGTCACTGGTATAGCGATGAGGTCAACAATCCACTGTGCCAATATTTCTACATAGAAACTAATGCCCTTGTTCTGCCGTTGTTGAAGCGGCTTGTCTGTGGTTTCAGAGTTATTAGAAAGTGCCATATTTCCCCTTACATTGCTGGTACGTCACTACAAGCTGATTTATCCCGATGCTTCCAGTACCACTGGCGGTTTTGAATCCTGCCAATACAAACCCCGGCGGAGTCGTAGACAAACACAGTTTCCGACTCTAGCCAGCCCGTTGTTTCTGGTTTGGGGTCGTCTTTGGGATTATCGAAATAACGGCGGAGTTTGAGTTTTTGACCGTTGGGGATAACGCCAGCTTCGGCTAATTTGTCAGCAGATAATTTGCGTTGTTCAATGCGAGAGCGTTCTAAAGCTTCGGCTTGCTCAAGCTGCGTTTTTGTGGCGAATGCCTGTAACTGTACTGGCAATTTCAACAGCATTGGGGATGCGATTAACGCCAAGCCTATTAATCCCAAGGCTGCTTGTTTCTGGTATTTCATATTTTTGATACCTCCCCACACTGGGGAGGATGAATGTTGCTTGTAGGGGGTAAAGGGTAAAGGTAAAGGGGTAAAAATAAAGACTTTCTCCTTTTCCCCTGACCCAGTACCCTTTCCCCAAAGAGGTTTCTTTAATTGCTGTACTTCATCTGGTTAACGAGGGCTTCAATTAAGCCGAGTTTGTCTCCTGAACTTAGTTCGTTGGTGGCGCGGTTGTTGATGGTTTCTTCCACCAAATCACCCACAGTTTCATCTATTTCCATCCACAACTGATAGCCAAGCTGGTATATCATCCAGGCTCTTTCTGCTTGATTCAATTGCTCAAAAGTTGCCCCCATTCTTCTTGCATATCTGCAAGCAATCCTGATTCTCCAGGGGTGTAACTTGTGTAATAGCCTACTGGTTTCGTCATTTGATATCATCCTTTTGTACTGATTCGGTACGCTTGGTTGGGCGATCGCCAAGATTCGCAGTCCATCGATCGCTCTCCCCATTACTGAAAAACCTTTCTCTCGAAACGTCCACTCTTGATGCTGTGGACTGCCATTGCAGAGTGTTGAAAAACTGGTTGACATCCCCAATCGTTACATCTGCATCAATTTGTAATGCTTGATATTGTGGATGCTGACGAATTTTTGTTAGTAATTCTTGGGCTTGTGCAACTAATTCGGGCAGTGGTTGAGTCTTCATAATTCACCTTAAAAAGTGATAATTGCAGTGATTCCGAGCTAATTACAGAACTTTTGTACTCGCACCTTCTACTTCATAACAGCGATTAGTTAAACCTTTATGATTCAACTTCAAATCAACTTTCTTTCGTTGTCCTGCTAGTGGACGAAAGATATATTGTGGTGCTTGAATTGTGCCTGTTTTGTAGAGGTAGCAATATAGCGTTCGGTCGATTTGGTAGACCTTTTACTGCTTAAAATTGTACTGTGTCATAGACCCTATTTAAGTTATTCATTACTGCCTCTTAAAGACTTAACAAGGGTGTCACCATAATTAACTAACAGGATGGTAAATAACTGAGAGTAAGTGTTGATTCCTGTTTGCTCAATGATTTCTTTAGCCTTTGGTAAATGCTTTTCGTCTAGGACTACGCGCGTTTGACTCATAACTTAAGACTCTAACTAATGCTTGACCTTTCGGTTTCTCTACGTCTGGTTCTTGCTTTGATTGTTGTGGAATGGAATTGCTATCTTTAGCCACTGTTGTTGGTGGTTGCGGTGAAAAATTAACGCTGTTACCTGTTAAATATTCACTAATCAACAAATTGGTAGCAGATGTGGCATTAATCCCTCTTTCTGTTGCATATTGAGACACCCATTCAACATGACGTTCATCTAGTCTGACTTTGGGTTTAACTGTCCCAGTTTGGGGCTGATAAGCAAGATTTAATTTCCATTGATGCTTGATAGCATCCAATAAAAGATTTACGGTGTCACTCAGCTTTGAATAGTTGAGTGCAATTCTAATTCCCTCGACTTTGGCTGTCACAGAGGGTGCTAATCTTACTTGCATTTCATATAGCCAACAGTGCAGTAATATTTGATAGATGGGGTCAACAGGAATATAAAATCCTGGTTTTGCACTCAATTTATGACGTACTAAGTTGGCACATCCACCGATGAGCATGATGTTGGTGACATCTGCCAAATAATCATTTGCAGCTGTGGTAATGCTGTCCATTAGCCCGTTAAACCAGTTTTCTAACAGCCCAGGAAAGACGGAACTGAAGTCATACTTGCGCCCGTAGGTTAAAGAACCGTCAGCAATGGCATCCATCATCTTTGCTACTTTGAAGGCGACGTTATCGCGCTTGGCGTAACTCTGCATGAGGTCAGAGTTGATGATGTCGTTAGCTAGGGACACACCACCGACTTTAGGGATGGAACGACGGGTGAGGACATCACTATTGGGAGTCATGACACAGTAGTTGGTTGTACCTCCGCCAATGTCAATGGCGAGTGTGTCTCCTTCTGGATCTAGTTTTTCAGTTTTGTAGGCATTCACTACTGCTACGTCAGTTTCTAGATAAAACTCAACGTTTCTGATTTTGTGTTTGTAGCTGTTGCCATTGACGGCAACTTGATGTTCGGCAATTAAAGTTTGACGAATTGTGTCTTCATCCCATTGGGAACGTTCTGGGACTAAAACCGCACTGTGCCGTCGAAGTCGGAGCGCAAGCCTGCCAGGGTGAATGGTTTGACAAATTCGGGTAACTTTTTATCTCTTTCTGCGGCGGTCTGTGGATTTTTCTGTTTGGTGGCTCGTTCTCCTAAGACCAAAACTTTGTCGTCCAGTTTGACAGATGGGGAATCATCGGTGGCTGAGTCCCTAGCACTGGTGTAGGTGACATCAAGTAAGACTGAGCGCATCACACGGGGCTTTTTCTCCTTTGAGGGCGGTGATACTGGAATAGTTGCCAATGTCTGCACAGTAAATGTTAATCACGACTAAATCTCCGTTGTAGAGCTAGTAGCAGCCATATATATAGATGTGGCTGTTGCTAACCCTTGAGGGTAGTTATTTCGTTTGTAATTCTCAATTCTTTTAACTTGGATAACCCAGAGCATTACTCACGCTTGCAGAAAAGACGTTACTTCTCAGGTAATGATTAATTCTCAGTGGTCATGATTCGAGTTGAAAATATCCGTTTTCGGATGTTAATGCTATACTAACGCACAAGTGAACAAGTGAACAATAATTTTTGAACACTATTAGTTATAGGAAAAGGAAAATGAATAGAATGAACTAATACACAAATGAACAAACTCAATGGAGAATGGAAAAACAGTTTTTGTCCGTGGTAGGGTTGATGAGTCGGTGCGTTCGAGATTTAAAGCGATGTGTGCATTAAAAACCGAACTATGGACAGCGTTATGGAGGAATTAATTTTGAAGTGGTTAGAAGAAGCTGAAAAAGCTCAAAAGATCAGACGAAGTAGCATCTTATGAACGAAATGCCCAGCGACTATAACGAAATCTAAATATTATTAAGTAATATTACGGGCTATCGGTATTGAAGTTGGATAGAAAATCGGAATTTTGACAATGAAAATTCGTATTAGAGTTTGATGTCAAGCGTTCGATTGTTCTGTAAGATCAGGCAAGTAGAGTTTTGAAGCGTAAACAGGAGGTCAGTATACACAAGTATCAAAGGAGAAATGGACAAAAGCGCCACTAATAAGTAGTGACGCTTCATCCAAGAGTTAAAACTCATATTCCATTTACTGGAGCCGAGAGAGGATCTCAAATCGACCAAAACAGTGGCCTTAAGTGTAGGAAGCTTTTGATAACCACTGACTGGCGAACTGAGATTAAGTCCGTGCTGCCTGCATTTTATTATATCTATAGATGTGGCAATTTCGATATGCTTCAGGTGACAGATTTTGGCAAATAAAGTCATTAAATTCTTATTTCACTAACCTAAAGCAGTAAAAACAAGGAATATAGCGAAATTAGTAGATATTAGATGTAGCAGCGCCATGAACCTCTCCGATGATTAAAACCATTAATCAAAGGAATCTACCGTGTTTATCCCATATCCACCAACTGCTGCTTTTACACCTGACAAAAATCTCACTATAGACCGCTCTCAAGCCCTAGCCCATCTGACTGCACTAGGCTACAAACAAGGCGATACAGTCTACCTACGCAGTTTTACCCTAGCAACGACCCACGCAAGATTGGGGATAAAGGCAGAAGCGCCCAGGTACGTAATCTCAAACAATTAATCAGGACTGTTACCGCTTGGCAATCCGATGGCAGAGGAGTTCACTTCGTCATCAATGGCGGCGGACAAGCGGACAAGGATGTAACCGATTGCCGGGCCATCTTCTACGAACACGACAATCTCGACAAAGAATTACAGAAACAACTGTGGCGCAATCTTGGACTACCAGAACCAAGTTTACAAATAGACACAGGTAATAAATCCATACACAGTTATTGGATTTTCGAGTCCCTAATTAACCCTGAGCAGTGGAAGCAGTTGCAAAGCAATTTACTAGAGTTAGCCGATGGCGATCGCTCTCAAAAACCCCTCAAGAGTCATGCGGCTGGCTGGCTGTTGGCACTTCGGAGCCAACAACGTCCCCAACGGACAAACCCAAATTATCCTCAACACAGGTAAACGCTACAGCTACGACTCACTTAGAGAAATCATCCCCACTGCACCACCCAAAGCAAAAGTAGCCAAACCAGTCAGTTTATCTGACCTACAACACGGCTGTCCTTTATATCTGTGCCTGAGTAAAAAAACCGCCGATTAATAGATGGTGGCGCACACTCAGGCGAAAGGAACACTAAAGCTTATGCCGTAGCCTGTGACCTGATCGGAACAGCCGCTTGGCTAGATGCCCAAGGTTATCACTACTCGGACAACCCCAGAGATTTATTTGACGATTACTGCTCTAAATGTTCACCCCCACTGGGTTCTGACGACGCTAACGAGCCAGATATGGTGTGGAAATCGGCGGCTGGCGACAATCCTCAACCCGCCTTGAGTGAAGATTACATTATTGAATGTATCAAAGCATGGCAGAGAAGAGAAACCATGCCCAGGAATGAACGGGTGATTGTCAATAATCCCAGTAATGTCATTCCCCATCCCACAGTCAGCAAACAAACCCTAACTTCATCTGAACTATTAACAGAGATTGACTCGCTGATTGCAGGTAGCTACAAGCAATCAGAGTTAGAAGTTCAGCTGCTAGAACTGTCCACCAGAGTAGGTTATATAGTTCTGGCAGCGTCTTTAAGCTATACAAATCCCGGTCAGAGGAGAAAGAACAATCAGTTGACCGTGAATTAGCAGGCGTCAATTACCGACACTGCTAGAAGCCCAAAAAGCCCAACTCTCACCCAGCCAACTATTATGGGGCGACGGCGGTAAGCTGGCATTTTTACTAGAAGCGGTAGCCCAGGCAATGCCCGTCACACCAGAGACACTGTTAACTACACTGTTCCCCGTAGCAGGGTCGAGAATTGGCACATCTTCCAGATTAGTGGTTAACCCCAGACAAGGCTATAGCGTCACCTCCATTTTCTGGACTTGTGTAGTCGCTCCCACTGGCAGGTTAAAAACTCCTGCCCAAACCACCATCATCAATCCACTCAATACATTAGAAACCCAGGAGTACAACAATTGGAAACAGGCACTAGAGGATTATAAACAGGAATTAAAATATTGCAAGAAAGGTGATGTATTACCCGACGACCCAGCACCACGTAAGCGGTTCATTGTCCAAGGGTCAACAATTGAAGCACGGATGAAAATCCACGGCGAGAACAGGAGAGGCATACTCTACTGGCGTGACGAATGGGCAGGTTATATCACCGGACTCAATAAATATCGTGCTGGCAAAGGCGATGATAGTCAACTTGACCTGAGCGAATTTAACGGTGGCGCACTATTTAAAGACGTTGTAGACAGTGAAAAATGTATTTACTTAGAACGTTCTGCCATTAGCCGCACTGGAAACACCCAACCAGAAATCTTAAAACAGTTCCAACAAAGACAAGATTTTGCTGATCATGCAGGTGAGTTTGCCCGTTGGTTGTTCTGTCTCAAAGAAAATCCCCTGGCTTATATCAACCTGTTCCGAGATGATGACGGTGTAGGGGAACAGTTAGATAACGAGTTACTGGAACTTTATCAAGCCTTGGGCAGATTACCAGAGCGTGATTACTTCCTCACCAATGATGCCAAGAAAATTTACCAAGCATACCAGCATCAACTTATGAATTGGCTGGAGGCGGAAGAACATCCAGGACTAAAAGCTACTTACCCCAAACTGCAAACTTATCTCGGTAGATTCGCGCTGTGGCTGCATCTAGTAAACGCAGTGTTAGCCGGGGAAACTATACCAGTGCAGTTTATTGAGGGTCAAACAATGGCAGTGGCTTGTCAGATCATTGATTTTACGTAGCACAGGCGCGGTTACTGTATGCCCTCAACAGTGACCAGCATTCACTTGCAGGTAACTTACTGAAAATCAAAGACTTTGCCGCTCGTCGAGAAGACGGTTTTACAGTCAGCGAACTCAAACGCAACATCAACGCTTTGAAAAAGATTCCCGCCGCCGATATTGAGCAAGATTGCCAACTGCTCTGTGACATGGGTATTATTAGCCGCATTAGTAAGAAATACTACCCTGGTAATATCCGTAAAAACGTTGGTGGTGTTGGTGGTGAGTTGGTGGTATCACCAACGGCTGAAAAGCATACTAGAAAAGGATTAGAAAGAAAAGTTGGTGATATTGGTGGTAGTGCAACTACTTTTTCAGATGGCAAATCTACTTTGATAGACATCAATCTAGATACTCTAAAAGTAGTAATAGAGAAAATCACCACCAACAGCACCAACAAAATGGTGAAAAGTACATAGAGCAAGGGTTGGCAACCACCAACTCACCACCAACTCACCACCAACTTTCACCAATACCACCAACTGACCACAAACAAATAGAGGCGGAACAAATGGTGGACAGTGACAACCAACACTCACCAACTACCAGCAATGATGGTCAACAATTACCAACTCACCAACCCAGCACCAACGACCACCAACTCTCACCAACTACCCAAAACCTGAAACATCCCCAACCATTACTAAAGGTTCACGGGTGAGAGTACATTGTCCAGGTAGTAAGCGTCACGGTTGTGAAGGAGTTGTGATAGTTGTGAAAAAAGAGCATGGCTTGTCAACAGCGATCGTCTTACTCGAAAATGTGGAATCTAACTTGAAAAAATGGACTTGTCCTATTCCTGGTCATGAAATGATGCGATTAGACATAATTTCATGAGTCAGGATAGGGTGAGGCAATGTCAGCCCACGGTACAAAACTTATGGATTATGGTATCTGCCAACTTAACGCCACACCAGAATGGCTCAATAGTGAGTCAATTGACTACATAGTTGAGTGTCTGGAGTATTGCCACAACCCAGAGATGTTAGCTGACTTGCGGGGTATCTTTCCACGCCAAGCCCTGCGAAGCGCCAGCATTAAACTTAGCCCTACTCAAAGGGAGTACATCAAACTGTGGTTGCAGCAATTAAATGGCGAGATGGCAGCATAAGGCAATTGTTGACCCAAAAGCTGACCCTTTTACCTGACTAATAACTGATACGTTCTTCTCTCCTCAACTTCAGATCAAGTAGTGGCTCATCTCAACTTTAGGTGATGCCAACAATATGCTGTCATGACTGCCGTTGTCCTCAACAACAGCAGAAAAATTTGTTGCTGTTAAAGCGCAAACAAGAGCATTTTAGGAAATTAATGCTCAGATTTTTTCATTTCAGTATGGCAAAAATGAGTAATAAAACACCTCAGTACGCTATGTCAGTTTTATGTTAAATCGATGGTAAATCCATGTCAGTTTGATGTCAGATTCATGTTAAATCCATGTGAAATTCATGGTAAGGGTAACTTTGTCCAGATGGAAGCTATGTTAAATCGATGGTAAATCTATGTCAGTTTGATGTCAGATTCATGTTAAATCTATGTCAAATTCATGTCACTCTTAAAATCCCAATTCTCGCACAGTACGCCAAAAGTTTGTGCAGAAAAAACGACTTAGTTTTACAATTTCAGTGGGAAGAAAAACTCGTATTAAGTAATATGAAAATTTGAATTACTCAATACTACATCTAGTAAGCTTCTCGCTTTTAATGGCACAAGCGGGTCAAATCACGTTGGTTTGTTATTGGGAGAGTAGCTGTTATTGGAGTAGCCGCCCATCTTCTAGAAAAAGAGAATTAGCAGGTGTGTTAATTCGCTTCGTCGGTTTTAAAACAGAAGATAGAGAAATTTTTAACTTTTGTAAACATGATGCCCAGACAGTAGAGATATTTAAAAACTACTAATTAGTCAAAGATTATTTGATGAGATAAAGTCAAACTTTGATGTTGTGTTTGAATTGTGGTGCTTTGCTATTGGTCAGTTTGAAAAAAATTAGAAGCCGACTCTACAATGAGGTAAATAAAGAACAGGGATTTGTAATTAACAATCCTAAAGAGATAGCTAACCAATTACTGTTGACATCTGCACTTGAAACAAGAGGTGTAGACAAATGCTGACAGGAAAGAACACCCAGCCACAGCAAGCAGTACATTACTTCATGTCCGGGTATTACCAGGAAGGTACATCACGTTGGTCAGGTAAAGGTGCAGAGAAATTGGGGCTATTGGGGCCAGTAGATGACCAAGAAACGTTTTTTAACATCGTCAATGGGCTGTCACCAGATGGTAGTGAACACCTGGCTAAAAGAAAGTTGGAATCATCGCAACGACGGGCAGCAACAGACTTTACTTTCTCAGCACCAAAAGTGTCAGCCTGCAATCGTTGGTAGGAGGGGATGAAAGATTAATTACTGCTCACCAGTTGGCAGTACAAAAACTCTAGAACTGATAGAAGAACGCTACAGCTACACTAGGGTCACAACAGACACTCTACGAGAATCGACCAGAACAGGAAATTTAGTAGTCGCGGAGTTTGACCACATAGAAACCAGGGAACTAGATCCGCATCTGCATACTCATGCCCTGGTCATGAATATGACGCAGCTAGATAACGGGGAATGGTACAGCCTTCTTAATGATGAAATTTTCAAAAACAAGAAATTTCTGGGGATGGTGTACCAGAACTACCTAGCCCAAGAGGTAGAAAAGTTAGGTTATGAGGTAGAAGCATTAAAACACGGACAGTTTGAGATTAAGGGTTTTCGGGAACAAGACCTAGAAGAATTTTCTAAACGAAGACAGCAGATATTAAGTGCAACTGGGTCAAATGCAACATGGGCAGAACGAGAAGCAGCCTGGACTGCCACCCGTAACATCAAGCAGAAAATTAACCCGACTGAGCTAAAAGCTAAGTGGAGAGAAGAAGCGGCAGCATTGGGTATCCAATTTCCACAACCGGAGGCGGCGCAGCCTCTACTAAAGCCCCGGTTAGTCAGCCATGAGAATCTCAATGATGCGATCGCTCACTGTTCAGAAAGAAATGTGGCGTTTACCCAGGAAGATTTAGAGAAATTCATCCTTAATCAAGGACTAGCGACGGATGTAAGCCAAATTGAGCCTTTGGTAAAAGCTAACCCCGAATTACTCAGCCTATCACCAGAAAAACGCGACTTTACAACACTCGCAGCAGTTAATCGGGAACTGGCAACCATTAAATTAATGCAGTCAGGGCAAGGTAAAGTTAACCCACTCGCTCACCTAGAAATAGTTGATAGTCACCTAGAGAAAACGGCTTTAAATTCAGATCAACGTCGAGCGGTACTGGCAGCAGCAACCACAACAGACCAATTTACGGCATGGCAAGGGGTAGCCGGTGCTGGTAAAACTTTCGCCCTCAAGGAGTTGAAGGAAATCGCCGCCGCATCGGGCTACACCATCAAAGGCTTTGCCCCCAGTGCGATGGCCGCTAAAGTCCTGAGTCAAGAGTTGGATGTTCAAGCGGAGACTGTTGCTAGGTTACTGGTGTCTGAACCGCCCCAAGATATTGAACCCCATCAAATTTGGATAGTGGATGAAGCCGGGTTACTGGGTGCTAAAGATGCCCTTGCCCTTTTAGAACGGGCAACCCAAATGCAAGCCAGAGTTTTATTAGTGGGAGACACAAAACAGTTATCAGCAGTAGAAGCAGGCAACCCTTTCAAATCTCTGCAACAGGCGGGAATTAAAACCAGTTATTTAAACGAATCTAATAGACAACGTGCGCCGAAACTGAAATTGGCAGTAGACTTGATAGCCCAAAGTCGCATTGAGGAGGGATTTTCACGACTTGATGAAAACGGTTGTATTGAGATTGTTACACCAGAATCTAAAATTGCGGCGATCGCCGATGATTATATAACAGCCACACCCGAACAACGAGCGCGAACACTGGTACTGGCTGGAACAAATAAGGAGCGTTTGGCAATTACGCAAGCCATTCGAGAGCATTTGAAAACTGAAGGCAGTTTAGGAACTGCCACCACCATCACCCAACTGCAAGCCAAAGACCTAACAAGAGTACAGATGCGCTACACCCACAACTTTGAGTTAGGTGATATGGTCATGCCCACCCGCAGTTACAAACGCCGGGGACTGGAGAAAGGCAAGCTGTATAAAGTAGTGGGTAAAGATGCTGACAGGCTAACGCTCCTTTCACCTGATGGGCAACACCTTCAAGTAGACACAGGATTTAGTAAGGCAGTTTATCAACATCAACTCTTTGAAATTGCCGAAGGCGATCGCCTACGCTGGACAAAAAACGACCGACAATTAGGACGGCGTAACGGTCAAGAGTTTGTAGTAAAAGCAATTGCTGGTTCTAACGCTCAAATCGAGTATTTAGATAGCGGTCGAACAGAAATTATCAACCTGCAACAAGCGCAACACCTGGATTATGCAATTGTCAGCACTACATATAGTAGTCAAGGTAAAACGGCCGACCGTGTATTGATGGCTGCGGATAATACTATTGGGCAAGAAAGCTTTTATGTAGCAGTTAGCCGTGCTAGGTATGACTTAAAACTGTACACCGAAGATAAAGACAGTTTATTAGCTTTAGCACAGTCAAGTAGAGCTAAAGAAAATGCTTTGATGCTACTGAGACAGAAGGAGTTAGAAAAGCAACACCAGTCAGAACTTGAGAAGGAAATAGTTGTAAATACTGCGAGTGCGGCTCAAAAGGTCACTGTATCACCCCAGATAGCAATACCCCAACCAGTTGTCAGAACTGAAGTTACACCGCCAGTTATTAAAGCTCAACCACCCCAAACACAACAAAGTATTGTTTTGACTCAAGAATCTGTTATTAAAAAACCAGTTCCCAAAACAGTACCTAGCAAGGTAGCATTTTGGACACTGGCTCATGTGGGTGAAGCCCCAGAACGACTGGACTTCCAACACTGGCGAGAATTGGTAATTGGCAGTGCCATCCACCCTCAAATTGCTGCCAGTAACTTCAAGAGTCTGCATCAAACTCCTGATTGGGAGCATGAAGCATGGGAATATCTCATGTACAGTGACGGGTTGCGACGCACCAACACAGGTAGGCTGTCCAATGGCATCATCAGCAAATATACTCACATTGAAGACGACGGCTGGTGGTGTGATGCTGGCGTTGACCCCAAATCTTTTGCTGACAAAAAACCAGGGGATAAACCTGATAGGAAGTTATGGGGATGCTACAAACCTAATAACCCCAGAGAGAAAGCTGATAAACCGGGTAAATTTATTAAATACGAGCATCCACCAAAAACTGAGTTGAGTATCTTCCTGCTAGATGTGCCGGATGATATTGCTTTTCGTATCTATGAAAAATATGGAGTACAGCCAACCGAGAGCGATCGCTCTTGTGGATTCTGGTACTGTGTTTGGAAGTATAACCTCCCAGTCACCATCACTGAGGGAGCCAAAAAAGCTGCCAGTCTGTTGAGTCAGGGTCACGCAGCAATCGGACTACCAGGGATTTATGCTGGTTATCGCAGTAAGGATTCTAGTGGTGAGCAAGTTAAAGCACGGCTCATGGATGAGTTAGCTGTTTTCGCTACTCCAGAACGTGAAATAACTTTCTGCTTTGACTATGAGACACGAGAAGAGACAAAGCGAAATATAGAAATTGCTATCTCGCGCACTGGGCGACTGTTAGAAGAACGTGGAGCGTCCGTGAGTGTAGTGACATTGCCGGGGCCGCATAAAGGTGTTGATGATTTGATTGTCGCCCAGGGGCCACTGGCATACGAAAAGGCACTATCCTTTTCATCAACACTCAAAGCATGGCGAGATAACAACAATCAACAACGGCATTCACCCCCAGCGCCACCTAAGAAGTTAAGTGACTTTGAGCGTAAAGAGCGGCTGCTACAACGTTTTAGGGGTCAATTGACTCAATTGACATTTAAAAAGGTGATTGATGCACTAACTGACCATCAGCTACTGTATCTAGAACAAGCGGTCAAGGAATATTTTGCTGACCCAGTGGCTCAAGTACCAACACCTATTGATAGGCAAGCCATTGAAAATGAAATTAGCCAGCTTCAACCACAAATTGATAGTTTGTGGTTAGAACACGCTCAACAAAAAAAAGTGATCACAGCAATGGAGCGTTTTCCGCTTCATGAGTTGAGTTCTAAATACAACTTGACCCTAGACCAACAGTTGCAAACTATCGGAGCTATTAAAGAATTATTTACTTATAAACAACAACTCTCCTCAAAAATTCAAGAATATGAAACTCAACTAGAAAATCATCAAGCTTGGAACAAACAGCAGCAGACTATTGAAATGAGGACTATTGCCCAGATACTCAACTGTCCTGAGTTACAGTCACGATTAACTAGTATTAAGGATGAGATAAAACTGAAACAGCAGCAATTTCAAGCTAGGTTATCTGTTTCTCGACAGCCATCACCACAACCGCGTCGAGGCTTGAGAAGGTAGGTATATTATTAGTTTTGATGCTTGTCTTCTAAGAATGTGGTGTTACAGGGTAAGGAGTCGATGCTTATCTTTAAGTCATCTGCAATCTGACTTTTCACGGTATGTGGAAAAGTCAGAGGGTGTGGGGTGTGGGGTGTAGGGTGTAGTAAGGCTTTCTTCTTTTTCCCTACACCCTACACCCTAAACCCTACCCCCAGCCTTAACGGGGTTTTAGGACTTCCCGTGAAAAGTCTGATCTGCAATTTACTTCTTAGCCTGCTGAAAAATATTAACCTTGAACTTTGTACTGAATTGATATTTACTCGTTGCTTATTTGCTCCCACTCAAAATACTTCAATGATTCATCGATGAGCAGAAGTTCTCAACCATAGACTGCTTTTGTAGTGCAAATGTAGTTTTTAGTATTATATTTTGATTTCTGCTTCTCTAAAATTCAATTTAACTCAAAAAATTTTCACCAAAAAATGGCGTACTGTGCGAGGTTTTTTGGTCGATTTTAGCCGTTGGGGAGTTTGGGAGAAATTGGGAATTGTTGGGTCAGATTAAGAATCACTGGGATTAATTGGGAAGTATTGGGAATTTTGAGCTTAATGAGAAATTAGTCAATAATCAGAGTTAAAGATTGAAAACTTTGGGAGAAATGGGGAAAGTGCTGGGAAAGATTGGGTTTTATCGGGATTTTTTCGGTGATATTGGTCAGCATAGGGATTTATTGGTGAAAGCCGCTTTTTCAATAACTAATTAGGCACAAAAAAGATGATGCCTGAACTGAAACTATTGAAAATTCGTTATCGGGTTTCTATTAGTATGATTTCTCAAGAATGGTATACGATTCAGGGATAAAAAGACTACTAATTACGTAGGCTTAGTAGGGATTATAAATGTGTAGCTAGTGTTGACTAATGATGACCAAACTTGAGAAGAGGGCAATAACGGTTTAATAAATATAGGATCACTTTGTAGTAGCTAATCTGACTGCCTGATAAAATTCAGTAGCTAAAAATTTGAGTCTTTGATGAGCCAGGGGGCGAGGTATGCAAGCAAAAAGCGAAGTTACACTTAAATTTAGTGGCTCACTGCCTGAAGCTAAACCAGCAGCGAATAAAAAAGTTGAAGTCTCACTGACTGACCAGAACGGTGTAATATTTACTGCGCTGATCAACGCGAAAAGCTGGCGCAAGGCGGAAACCAATACGACTGAGTTTGCGGACTGGGCCGGAGCTATATCGGGGAAGCTGGGTCAACGAACAGAAAATGGGTTTGAAGTAGTTGATGCTGGGCTGCAAATTTTCGAGAAGAAGGCGAAGGAGGCTAAACCAGAGGTGGGTGTTGCTGGGGAAGAAGCTGGTGTAGGTTCATAGGTTTAGAGAAGGCATAAAAGAGCAAATTCTACCCGTGCAAATGTTTTATTGCACAGGTAGAAGCACTTTAATTACCTATTACATCTAATATGAAAAGCGCTTGTATTCTGACACAGTTAAGCTCAAATAAGGGATGATTTTTCCGAAATCAAGAAGCGTAACGTGGTAGTAACTACTAAAGAAGCAATTTATAAATAACTTTTATAATAAAAATCCGGGGATATACTCCGCTGAAGCCCAGTTAGAAAGACTGGGCTTTTAAGTTTGAGTGAGTGTTCTCCGTCAAAGGGTTTTTACAAAGCATATGGCACTTGTAAAGTTGTAGTATCCAATACCGCAATATCTACCCATCTTAAGCAGTTATATGAGAACTACAATAATACAAGAAGATTATAAAATTTAAATGTATGCCCAGTGAGCGCAAGATATCATAAGTCAAAGCTGTGTTCATCTTCTATAGGATGTATAAACTATATCAATATGAAATCACTACAGAACTACATCAGCATTATTCGTCCTGATGACAATGGAACTTTTGTAGCCTATGTTCCAGCTATTCCCAGTTGCCATGCTTTGGGTCAAACTCCAGAAGAAGCTATACGTAATCTTAGCGATGTCTTTGAGATGATCCAGGAAGAATACTTAGAAGATGGGCAAATTATGCCTGAAGACGTGAAGCTGCTTGTTATTCGTTAATGCTTGTAAATTGTAGAACTACGCTTAATTAGTTATGTTCTAATTTACGCTCTAGCTTCTCGTTAATATTGCATAACAATTGCTTGCCAACACGGTATATTTTTAGCTGTTTTCGTGTTACGGTAATTAATTAAGCCTAGATATTTAAGCCATACTCTTTAAGCAGGTTTTGCTCCCGTGCCTTCTCTTGTAATCACAACTACGGAGAAAAGTATGCCGGCCAAATTACGCGAATTGGAGCAGTTTGCCTCAAAACTTGGCTTTTATCCATCACGTCAAAAGAGTAGTCATGTTGTCTGGAAGCACCCAGACGGACGAAGAACCGTAATACCTGTCTATCCTGAGATTGGTGGGTGGTTGTTAGGTGAAATTCTACACCAGCTAGGCGCTACAAAGAACGACTTGAGGGTATATAGGCAAACAGCAAATGTACCAGTTAGTCAGTTAGTTAAGTAGGGTAAGGTAAAATGTTGAAGAGTGATAAAGAATTTGATTGCAAATGGTGTCTAAATTTTAAAGTTAAAAAATATACAGATAGCTCGTAAATAATTTGAGTAAATGCTTTAATTCATATTTAGAGATATGAGATTTTAAAACTTATATGTCTAGGCTAAAGTAGGCACGAGAAGCAAATCGCCGCTTTCTTGTAAATATTTTTATAACCCAATCCTTAATGCAAGGATTGGGTTTTTAGTAGATAGCTCAATTACAACAGATTGCAATTCTTCTACAACCCTTCACTCATTATCATTTAGTAATTACAACTTATTTATTAATCCAAAGTAATGGAATAGGATCTTTTTCATAAGAACACATCCCCAAGAAATCATGAGAATATTTGCTGCTCATTTCGGCTAAACCAACTTTAGTGACCGCTCGTAATTTAATTCCAGCAAGCGCTTTAGTATCCGTACTCAACTTGAGATTTTTATAGTCATGAGTAGGAGTGATATGAATAAGAACTCCATTACAAGCGACTTGCCAATAATTATTGTATGAACGATTTTTTCGAGCATTTACTTTTTGCGCTCTACTACCAGGACGAACAGCTTCGTTAAATAATCTTCCGTATTTATTCCACTGGAATTTTAAACTGGTATTTTTATCCTTATTTTCTTGGATGAATTTTTTAATTCTTGCTGCTGTTCCCTTGGGAGAGCAGTCTGTCCAGTCATACTTTAAATAAACATTTGTTAGTTCGGTATTACCTTTATCTTGAGTACCAATAATAATTAAACGCCTTGAGAAAGTCTTTAAAAACTCTCTGAAAATTTTTTCTGAAGGAACAATTATAGGAGATTCAACTTCTGTGCCGTTTAGTAAAGGATGAAATTTTTTAATCAAAATTTTTTCTGTCTCTGCTAAACCTGACTCATTCCAAGCCTTCCAAGCTATTTTTACAGGAAATTCTTTATCAATCTCTCTTAATTGATATTGACGGTGATGATTTTTCCATCTGGCTGCTAAATTAGTAGCTTGCCCTACGTAGAGAAGTCTGTCTTTTGAATCTATGGCAAAGTAAATCGCAGTACAGCTAGGAAGTTTTTTCAGTTCGCATAACTGAACAGAAGGTAACTCAAAAGGATTAATCAATGTCATTCGCAATTTTTTAAGAAAACTTGCTTTTAGTTATTTTTTACTTGTAATAAGTAGTATAAGTAAACAAATTATACATTGAGAAATGTTAGAGAGATGTAAACTGCTCAGTCGTCTTGTAGCATTAATGTATTTAAACGTCTTATTAAAAAAATCTGTTTTTTAAAATCACTTCTGGCTAAAAAAAATGTTGGTAATCTAACTCAACTTTAAAATCAAAAGCTTTACTTTATACAAAATTTAAGAAGAGTAAGGAAGTTTTCATTGATTCCTACGAAGTAGAAAAAATTTACTTAGTTTAAGCTGAGACGGTGCAGACTACTTTCCAAATGCACAACCAGTGGAAGGAAATATAGTGCTATGGGACAACTGTTTAGTCGAATTAAGCGACTCGTCAAGGCAGAACTTAACTATTCTAAGAGCGAAATCAGCACAAATAACTATGAAGACGCTGTAGCATTAGCGGCACTAGGAGGCGTAGCAGGTGCATCCCTTGGCAAAATAGGGATACTTGCAAAGGGTACTGGCTTGAGCGTTGGTGCTGTTCCTTTGACTGCTACAGGCGCTTTAACTGGTCTTGCCTTGTATGAAGCTATAAGACTAATCACACTGGGGGATACTTCATCTGTTAGTGCAGCAGCAATTGGAGCGTCTGTTGGGGGTGGTATTTCTGCTGCCATCGGCGGTGTAGGAATTGCCACGGGCGGAACTGCCTTTGCTGTTGGTATGGTTCCTATGGTCGCTGCTGGCTCTGTAGTTGGGCTTGGGATAGCTGGACTAAATCGACTGCTTCAACAAGGAGTTGACCCAGAAAAACTACTAGACCTAGCTATTGAGGATATGCAGCAACAGTTGTTAAAGTTACGTCAAGCTGTAACCTCAATTATGGTCACTCAAAAACAAACGCTGCAACAGTATGAACAAGCTCAATCTGAAGTGAGTAAGTGGCAAAGACGTACACAACTGGCTTTGCAAAATGGTCATGATGATCTGGCGCGAGAAGCACTCAAGCAAAAAAAGATTTTTACCGAAAAAGCTAATACTTTTAAAGCTAATTTAGATGAACAAACTGCCTTAGTAGATGTTCTCAAAAGTCAACTAGCAGCCTTTGAAAGCAAAGTTTCTGAAGCTAGAGCGTTTAAAGTTCAGATTAAATCCCAAATTATAGCTGCTAAAACTCAGGAGCGACTTCAAAACGTGGGTTGTAGCATGAACACCAGTAGTGCAATGGCAGCATTTGAGAGGATGGAAGCAAAAGTTTTGATGCAAGAATCCCAGAGTCAATCGTTAGTAGAGTTAGCAGGTGCAGACTTAGAAAGCCAATTTGCAGCAATAGAATCCAGTAATGAAGTAGATGAGGAATTGGCTGCTTTAAAAGCACAACTAAGTTTGGAATCTTCGTTTGTATCATCTAACTGCACAGCTAACCAAGTAGTTGATGAAGACTTGCAAGCACTACGAAAAAATTTAGATGAACTATAAATTCAAATCAATGCTATTAAAATAGACTTATATGCCATACCTCAAAGCCAAACATTTAACAGTATCCTCTAAGCGACTTAATGATGAATTAGAAAAAGTCAATCCACACTTAATATATGTCGGTGGTAAAATAAATTTTCAATCAGAATTACATTTAGAAGATTATATTGAAAGCAATTTCAAAAAGATATTTCCCGATTTGGTTTTAGTCAAACGTCAACATAATATCAAAATGCAGCGATGTGATTTATTATGTTTGACTAAATCAGCTAAACAGCCAGTGATAATTGAGTTAAAGAATGAAGAAGATAGGGGTTTAGTCTCTCAGTTAACTCGTTATCGAAAAGCCATTTTGCAAGAGCAACCTTTTTCAGACATTATAGATTACTCTTTGCCAGTTAAGTTAATAGCTATTGCACCAGCTTTTCATGAAGATAACTATACAGATAAAGAAGCTTCAAAATTTGAAGATAATATTTACTTTTATGAGTTTGCTATTAAACTTCATCAAATTAAACCTAAATTTCAAATCTGTAGTAAAAGTTATGATATCCCTTATGCCATTTTAGGTCTACCTAATAATCAAACAAGTTCTGATTTATCACAAAGAAGTTTATCAATTTTTATTATCAATTTTATCAGTAACTTACCTCTAGAGTATCGCCAGGATTTTACTGCTTTGCGAACATTATTAATGGCTCAACCAAAAGTAAAAGAAATGGTAAGCTCTACCTATAGAAAGGTACTTTATGCAATTGGTGAAGGAGAAAATCACAAAAAATTAGCAGAAATAACCAATACTAGCAAAGGCGTTATATTGTTTTTGTGGTTGCCTACTCATGTTAAAACAAATATAAAAATACCTGTAGCGAGATTTGGATTGGTCTTAGCTAAAGATAACAATCCTTTCTCAGAAAAATCTATTGTTGAATGGTTAGTCTGTACTAAAACTAATGTTGATTTGAAAAATCAACCTAATAATAATAATCTCGGACTCTCATTTAATAGGCATGGTATGGCATTATGGACTAAAGCGAATCAATACCTGTTTCAAGCTTCGTTAGGCTCACAAAATACGTTTAAGTTGTTGATATATCTTCTTAAAGGTATGAAACCACCAATTGATGAGACTACTTATACATGGTGGAACTCATATCGAACTCAAACTCCAGAAAATTTAGGTTGGTATATTGATTTAGCTATAAAGACTTGGAACTACAGTTTAAATAGCGATCGCAATTCTTGATGGGCTTAACACGCTGTAGAGTTCTCACCATTTTGTTAAAAGTGTAGATATCGAGATATCCAGATACCTACACTTCTAGATACCTTGACATCTGGACATAAAGAAATACTGTGTGTAAGCTTTTCGTTATCGAGTTGGACAATATACAAATTGCTTTCCTGCGCCTGTGTTTCGCTTTCTGGCGGACAAGGGAAAACTACCGTAGCTTTTTTTCTCTCTCTGCTGCTGGCCAGTCAGGGTAAACGAGTCTTAGCCATAGACTGCGACCCTCAAGCTAACTTAACTTTTTACTTGAATCACGAAGTAGCAGCCAACCAGCCCAGCTTACTGGAAGTTCTCACTGGTGCTGTTACCACAGAAGACGGCATTTATCCCACCCAACACAGCAACCTGTTCCTCATCCCTGCTGACAGAAGCTTGTTTAAAGTTTCCGATTACCTGATCAACAGTGGCACAGGTGCGTTTATCCTCAAACTGCGATTACGCAATGTGCAATCTCTATTTGATTACGTAATTATTGATGTCCAGCCGTCGCGATCGCAAATCTGTTTAACCGCAGTCGGCGCATCTGACAAAGTTCTCATTCCTGTAGAAGCCACCACTAAAGGAGTC
This sequence comes from Nostoc sp. MS1, assembly GCF_019976755.1. Classification (NCBI taxonomy): domain Bacteria; kingdom Bacillati; phylum Cyanobacteriota; class Cyanophyceae; order Nostocales; family Nostocaceae; genus Nostoc; species Nostoc sp. MS1. The sequence goes on along the minus strand of NZ_AP023445.1, from coordinate 11,452 downwards.
AATTCTTTAATTGATACCCTGGACTTTTTACAAGACCAAACATCAATCATGGCATTTACAGGGCAGGTACTAGGAGTAATCCCCTTTCGAGATCGGTGGGTAGGCAACACTCAAACTATTGAGGGTAAAGAGAACATTGCTGCGATGAAAGAATTTGCTGGTGACATTCCCGTGCTACCCTCCATTCGAGAATCGGAACAGTTTAAACGCGCCATCCGTAAGGGGAAACTGTTATCTGAACTTGGACACAGCGACCTGCAATATCCTTTTGAACAAATTATCAAAATATTGAACCCATGAGTGATGATGCCCTAGAACGCCTGAAAAAACGTCAACGTCCCAGTGTTCCTGCCCGTGATGCTTCTCTGACAAATAAGAGTCAAGATATCTCGACATCTGGATATCAGGATACCAAGGTATCTAGTAGCCAGGATATTCCAGATTCTCAGAGTCAAGATATCTCGACATCTGGATATCAGGATACCAAGGTATCTAGTAACCAAGATATTCCAGATTCTAAGAGTCAAGATACCCTAGTATCTAGTAGTCAAGATACCTCGACATCTGGATATCAGGATACCAAGGTATCTACACATCCAGAACTCAAGACCAAGCAGAGTACAATTCGCCTGGAAGCCGAACTGAGTGAACGCTTGAGTGAAGTTTGCAAAGCCAATGGCATCAGCAGGGAAGTATTGATAGAAGCATTATTTGAACACTATGAAGCTGACCCCCAAATATGGCAAGCTATCTTGGCAGTGGCGAAAGCAAAGGGAGAGCAACGAATGCAGGTTGCTAACATGAAACGAGCGCAATCAATGATGCAGCGTTTTAATTATGAGTGATTTAGCGGTTAATGATGGTTCATATCAGCAGTTGTTAGATCGCATTCGTGAGTGTTTGGCGTTGGGGCGACAACGGGCTTTTGAGCAGGTTAATTCAGTTTTAGTGGAAACTAACTGGCAGATTGGGCGGTATATTGTCGAGTTTGAGCAGCAAGGTAAGGAACGGGCAGAATATGGCTCGAAGTTGTTACAGGTGCTTTCACGAGATTTGAAAGCGACGTATGGTAAAGGGTTTAGCCGTTCTAATTTGCAGTATATGCGTCTGTTTTATTTGAAGTATGAGAATTGCCAAACACTGTCTGGCAAATTGAGTTGGTCGCACTATACAGAACTTTTGGCTATTTCGGATGATTTGGCGCGGTCATTTTATGAGCAGCAGTGCATCCAAGATCGCTGGAGTGTGCGGGAGTTGAAACGCCAGAAGGATTCGGCTTTGTTTGAGCGGTTGGCATTGAGTAAGGATCGGGCTGAGATTTTGGCACTGGCTAAGGATGGGCAACGAATCGAGTCGGCGCGGGATGTAGTGAAAGATCCTTATGTGTTCGAGTTTTTAGATTTACCAGACCGCAATTATCATGAGAGTGAATTAGAAAATTGGTTAATTGCTGAGTTAGAGAAGTTTCTACTTGAGTTGGGCAAGGGGTTTGCATTTATTGGGCAGCAATACCGAATTACATTAAGTAACACGCATTTTTATGTGGATTTGGTGTTTTATCATCGCATTCTCAAGTGTTTCGTCTTAATCGATCTGAAGACGCGAGCGGTGACTCATCAAGATATTGGACAGATGAATATGTATCTAAATTATTTTCGGGCTGAGGAGAATATGGAGGATGACAACGAGCCGATAGGGATTGTGTTGGCGCGAGATAAGGATGAGATTTTGGTTGAGTATGCGACAGGTGGTATTTCTAATCAGCTTTTTGTGTCGAGATATCAGCTTTATTTGCCAGAGACGGAGGTTTTAAAGCAGGAGTTAAGGCGGCTTTTGGAGGTAAATGATGGGTGAGTTTAATTTTTTTGTTTTGGGAATTAAGGATAAGTAAGAAATTTTCACTTAATACCAATATTTTCAAGAAAGCCAGCAGAACACACCATACTCAGAACCTAATCTACAGTAATACCAAAAACCCTTAGCTTTGTTGGTAATAAATCATCAAGATTTTTAATGTGTTCATCAGTTAATTCAATTAAATTAAACTCATATTTTTGATAGATATGCTGTTTTTCTTGCTTACGGTACAGATATTCTGGATTGTCTTCATAACCCCAATACTCAATGTAAACTCTACCAGATGGAATATAGAAATCGCAATAAACCTCTTCTTCAATAGGCAGTTTGCGCTCATAAGCATGAACTAAACTTGCCATATATAACCAGTTATCGATTGCTAACTCAGCTTTTGAACGCACCCAGTGTCCATCAGTTGTGCGATAACTTCCGGCATGAAACTTTTCTCTAAATTCTAGCTTGCTGTTATCACCATTTGAGTTAGTTTCTGTATCCTGTAGGCTGGCGCGGCGAAATGTATCAAGAAAAATTTGATTATTTAAAATTTCTTCTGACCAGAGAACATAATAATTATTTTTTTTATTATCGTATTTTTGAACTGCCCCAAAACTCAGTCCTAAACGTGTAGCTAACCAACCATTTTGCACTTTATCTAATAATCCAAGTTCTGCAAGAATAGGGTTAATTGCATTTCTAGATGAACCTAGTCTTTCACTAATTTTGGTAGCTGAAAGTAACACAGAAGTAGATGAGGGAGATTGAGCAACATTTTTAGGTATTGGAGTAGAGATTACTGCTTTGTTTACTGTTAGTTTATTTGCTTTCCAATGTTCATAACATAGTGTGTGACCTGGCTTGGCAACCAATTGAGTACAGCCTGATATAGAACAAACATCCAACATTTTAGGATATGGTCTTTCTAACTAAAGTTAATATCCAGAACATAGCATTATAAAAGTTGGTTAACACCCGAATTTATACTATAAAAATTCGTTTTTACCTGTGAATTTACTAGCAAGGAGAGTATGGGCATTGCGTACTAATTTTCGGCGGTCGCTGATTTTAGGCAAGTTGCTCTTTCACAGACTATTCTGTACTGATGTCGTCATTGGCACATTAACCGACACAACAACGGCGAGTGCGCCTACTCATAAGTGAGTGTTATTTACGCTATTAGCCTTTTTCTGTCAAGTCCTGTTGACTATTTGTAACAATATCGTTATACTTATTTACATAAGTTAATAAATCCCGAAAAAAACTATGTATACCACTGTTAATGAAGACGGCGTTCTGAATAACTACGCAACTGAACCCAATATGTACTACGCTGAATACCCGGCAATTTGGGAACAACGTAGATACCTTATACAAGGCGTGTTCGCTACTTTAATAGTTACTGCTCTAGTTTTAGTCGGTATTAGTGTTAGCTAAAATTTTTTGATTTCGGTATCGCTGTATCTCATCGTCATTCGGGCTTCAAGAATTAGCCTCGGTACTCAACACCGAGGTTTTTTGTTGTCAAGGAAGATGGCTTGTTTCTTAGATACTGTTTGACTTATGAAGTGTACCTTTAAGAAGAAGTTTCATCGTCAACAACTACTAGATCCACTCCACACCTTGTGGCCGCTTGGGCTAATCTAGTATCAATCGTTGCCAAGGGCAATCCTAACCGCAATGCCAATTCTAAGTAAGCTGCGTCATATGCGGCTAAACCTTCTTGTCGCCCTAGCATCAGCGTTGCATCTAATGCGTTGGCATCAGTAGCCGTATCAACCAGGATTAATAGTGACTGTAACAAAGCAATAGCTTCTGATGATTGTTCAGTTGTCATGCGGTTACGCCGTTCAGCCACCAGTAGAACATTAGCAATCTCTAGTGACCAAATTCCAGGTACAAATGCTTCTGCATCCGGCATCATTGCCAGTATGCCATTAGCATAATCGTTATTTTCATCCACCAAACACCAGCTAATTGCTACAGAACAATCCAAAACAAACTGCATTAAAATCTTCGCCCCTCTTCAATCATGGAGCGGAGCGAGGTTTTATCTAGCGCCACTTGTCGCCGCAGTTCTTGCATTCTGGCAATTGCATTACTTATGGATTTTTTGGTTGTAGGCTTTCCCCAGGCGTTATATTGGGGTTCCACTTCAGATGATGTTGCAACATCAGCGTTGGGTAACGGTTGTATAACCACCACTACCTCAACAGGAGTATCTTTTAAATCCGTAGGTGTCTGGATTTGCAAGATACCATCTGCCCCAATATGAGAGCGCAATTTCATCGTTTCCATATTCACATCCAGTTACTCATACTTATTCTATGAGAGAAGTTGAATCTCTACCCGTTGATTAAGAGCGTGAGCGATTCTTTACAGCATTGAAAGCGAGTGTTCTTCGTAATTAGCATCAATAGCCGTGCAATTAAAGTTACAGATGACAAATTTAAAGTTACGATATACCCTAAGTAGATTCTACTATTTACAAGTTTTTAATAATATAAGTAAATATTAAATAATAATTTGCACTATATATATGAATGCTGACGAGTCAATTTTAAATTTAGAGAAGGTCGATTTAAAAAATAAACATTTGTTACCAGAACATTCAGGCATTTATTATGTATTAGATGAAAACAATATAATCTGGTATATAGGAAAAGCCAAAAATCTTAAAAAGCGATGGAATGGTAAAGCGCACCATAGGCTTTATCAGCTATCATCACAAAGTAGAAAAAAGTTTTCTATACACTACAAGAAGTTAAGCGAACTCAATCTAGATGAAGAAGAAAAAAAATTAATAGCCAAGTACACACCGCATCTAAATAGTAGTCCGGTCAAGAAAAAAAAGGTTTTACCTGCTGAAAATCTGTTAAGAGAAACAATCATCAAATTACCAGATTTCTTAGTAGTTTTAGGTATAGAGCCACCCAGACAGATAAATAAAAATGCTATCACATCTGACTGGTGGTTAAAAAAGAAACTAGCAGGATTACAGATTATCCATCTTGTGCTTGATTGGGATAAGCTAAGAGAGTTTGCTGAACAAGATATAGAAATATCTACAGGTATATTAGGTAATGTATTTAGCACTAGAAAAGCTTATTCTAACCTTTGGGAAGCACCACACAAAGAGTACGTAAGAAGATACGGTGTAGTCCACGGGCGGATTTTTGTAAATGGGTATGTTGTTGAAGTCAGTATTTTAGATAAAGTTAGCCAAATTTTAACTAAAACTAGAATGGGAACTTTAGCAGGTGAGCAAATAAAAATTGTAGAAGCAGATATATTAGATAAAATCAAAGCAGACCTAAAAATTCCAGTTCCAAAAGATTTTATCAATAAAATACAACCTTACTTGCAAGACCCCATAAATTTAGTTTTTAATGATGATATAGATAGAGAAACTCTAGGAAAACAAATATATAAAATAAAAGAAGAGTATAAGCAAGGTCTTAGAGGAGTTGGTAGTAGAATTGCCAAACGAATTTCTAAAGGTGAATCCAATGCCTCATAAATCGCCAGCAACGTCACCAATGACTGGACTGTGAAAAAGTGTCAAGGCGAATCTGCGTAGGTTGGTCAAGCGTCTGCTGCGAAAGTATGGCTATCCACCAGATAAGGAGGTGACGGCGACGGTGCTGCAACAGGCAGAGACAGAGAGGTGTGGTTTAGGGATTGGGCTGCGTGAGAGTTAATGGTCATCCCCTACGGCTGGCGGGTACGCCATCGCAATATTGAAAGCGACTTATCAAGCCCAAGTGTGTAACCTTCGGAATTACTGCTCATTCCAAACTGTATCCAAAAAGATAAACGTGTTTTTACTGAGCTTATTATGTTTCTGTTGAGCCAGAATTAATATAAGTGGATGAAAGACGGGCGGAGTAAAAACACATGGTTGCTGAGGTGCTAAAGCCGAATTTGCAAGACTTACAAAAAGATGTTGTTGATCTGCTAAAAGAAATTAGCAAATTGATGTATCGTGCTGGTTCTGCTTTAGGTGTTGATAGTGTTGAAAATAAGTATACACAGTATCACTATCAAATCACCGACGAAGCGAAAAAAGTGCAAAAGCTTGAGTTGAGAATGGCAATTGTTGCACCGATGAAAGCAGGTAAGTCTACCATTACAAATGCCATTATCGGACAGGAGATTTTGCCAAGCCGCAACTCTGCCATGACTACGCTTCCGACAGAAATTATCTTTGATGCAGAACTCACTGAGCCAGTTTTACAATTAAACTCCCATATTTTGTCAGTTTTTCAAGAAACACTTTTAGCTTTACGTCATCAGATTGATGAACTAGGTAACGAGCGAGTACAAGAAAAACTTGCTCATTACCCGCATTTAGCTAATATGCCAAAGCAAATTCAAAAATGGGTAGGATTGTCAATTCCAGCGAAGAGCCAAGGTCGTGATAACATAATTCACACTTTAACTAGCTTGAATGACATTGTTCGGTTGTGTAGTATTTTAGACCCACTTGCAGATCCAATACAAAATTTGAGGGACGCTCCTAGAATTTACACCCCTTTTTGGCGTTCCCAAGAAAATATAAAATCGGAAAACTTAGGTAATTTAGTAATCGTAGACACTCCTGGCCCGAATGAGGCAGGAGAAAATTTACAGCTTCAGCTTGTAGTTGAAAAACAACTCATCCAAAGTTCAATAGTTTTGATAGTTTTAGATTTTACACAACTCAAAACCGAAGCAGCAGAAAAGGTTAAAAAAGACGTTCAGAAGATTATTCAACTACGTGGTGAAGACACTTTATATGTATTAATTAATAAAGTTGACCAACGGCGCGCAGGTGATATGAACCTAGAGCAAGTACAGCAGTTTGTTGCTGCTGAATTTGGTATTGGTGCAAATAGTAATCAGAATCGAGTGTTTGAAATTTCCGCTAGACGTGCATTTACTTCTGCTAATTTTTTAACGGAATTACAGCAACATCCAGACATCAATGTTGCCCAAATGAAGACAGCAAATGCACTTGCTCAAGAAGTTTTTGGTATTGACTGGGAAGAGGAACTGGAAGAAGCATCTACAACAGATTTACAACGTAAAGCAGAAAGGTTGTGGAAAAAATCAGGATTTGACCCTTTTTTAGATGGAGCAATTTCGGCACTGATAGCAGAAGCTGCGCCTCGTTGTATAGAATCTGCACTCAGAACTGCCTACAGTTATCTTGCAGAATTGAGTAACGATGTCCAGCTTCGCAATAGTGCAATCAACGAAGATGAAGCAAAACTCAGACAAGAAGTTGGCGCGCTTGAAAAAGATTTGCAGTCTCTAGAAGAATGCCGTAAAAGGTTACAAGCCGTAGATAAAATTAAAGCGAACCTGTCACAACAGCTTAATAAAATACTTGAAAGTATTAAGCAAGAAGCTAACAAAAATCTTGAAAATTATTTCACTGAAGAAGAATATCAACGTGCAGATATTATAAAAAAGGGGGAGATGAATACACAAAATTTTTTTAATTGGATATCTAAAAAATTTAACTTTGTTGAACGAAAATCTATTAGTAGCGGTGTAATTGAATTTACCAGCCTAAGTGCAGCAGAAAACTTTGCGGAACAAGCAATTGCTTCTGCTAAACATAATGTTATAGACCCTTTGTTAGAAAAGGTTCGTAATCAAGTAAGAAAGCACATTGAACAAGCACGTCAAAACTTAGGCAATTCCTTAGAACAAGATACTCAGCCAATTATTGAACGTGCGTGTCAAAGGTTAAATGAAAATTTTAATATCAATCTATCTCTACCAACACCAAATCTAAATTATGGTGAGTTAGACAATACCAAAGTTCGTATCAATCATAATACTAGATGGTTAGACCAAGGCTATGAAACAAAAGTAGTAGAAAAAAGGGATTTTTGGCATTGGTTATGGCTGGTTCCAAAAAAAGAAACTATAAAGGTAAAACGACCAGATAAACAAGAAAATTACTATACTGTCTCACTTCAAGAAATAGTGGAGAAATCTAATAAACTGATTGACGAAAGTATTAAAAATATTAAAGAAGGAATTAATCAGTATTTGGATGAAGACTTTAAACAGCGTGTTAACTGCTTTTTTAATGATCTTGATAGCTACTTAGATAATTATCGTAACACTTTAATTCAGGCACAAAAAGATCAAAAAAGACAAGCTGAGGAGAAAAATAAATTAGTTAAGGAACTAAGTGATTTGATTAAAGAATCTACCGATAAAATTAGTAAGGTAAATACATATTTAAAGTTTACCGAAAATTCGATTAAGTAGAAGCTATGAGCAATATTTTCCCTGATAATTTGAGCTACCAACGGCAAACATTGCCAATTATTAGCACTTCAAATCATCATCTTAAGGAAATAGAACGTCGAATACCTGTAGTTAGTGATAAAGCCTTAATTGACCTCATTAATGGGATTCAAGTTAGCAGAGATATTATCCGCTATCGTAAAAATCGCAGTTGGTTCGGTCAATTATTTGATCAACTTGACGGTAGCGATAATAAGCGAAGATTGCTACTTGATGGAAATCTTATTGCAGGTCAAGAAGCATTATGTAATTGGGTACTAGAACTGAGTGATTCCCTTCGTATTAGTCAAGTTGCACTGAAAGTAACTCAAAACTCTTTACTGGAAGCGCGTGATGCCATCCGCAATCAAAAGCAGAGATTACAAAGGCAAGAGGAAACACTATTTGAATTAAGTAACCAATTAAATCAATTAGCTCAACAAGTTAGCACAAGACTCAATCACTTGGAGGCACGAATCCGTCAGCTAGAAGTGCGGGTTGCTGCTAATGAAGATTTAGACCGAATTGTTACTGCTTGGACTGCTGGGCAAACCTACACTAAATTACCTTGGGCTTTACAAGTCGCTTTGTTAGCACGAGAAATTTTTAGTAGTTCTGTGATGATGTATGAACTGGAAACCGGGGATACAGAACGTTACCGCCAAATTTTAATAAACAAAATTCTTACAAGTAGCAAACAGCTTCCTGATAATTTCTTTGGTCTTGGTGATTTACTAAATCAATCTTGCATGGAGATGACAAAAGACGCTCAGGAATTAACAGCCTCTTTACTAGAAGTTCGCTCAATTCCACAGCAGCGTCTGGTGAATACACCCCATTTATTTGTTATTGGTACAACCCTAGAATTGGCAACTTTACCAATAGAAGCTAGAACGAGTAACCCAGCACAGAGCGCATTGGCACTCTGTCGTCTCCATATTGACTCTATCTCCCGCACAACTGACGCACGAGAATTTATCACTGCCATTGTAGAAGAAACTGCCAACGACTGTATAGCAATGATCCAATGAAATCACGATTACCGCAACTTGGACTGGTACTTACTGGTGGGGGTGCTAAAGGAGCGTATCAAGCTGGCGCTCTTCAGTATATTGCTGAATTAGGGATAGAACCCCAAATTATCGCCGGAACTAGCATTGGCGCTCTTAATGGTGCTGTTCTTTCAGCCTATCGCCCTTTCTCCTATGCTGCCCAGCGTCTTAATCAACTTTGGGATAGCCTTGGTCAAGTAGAAATTTTACGTCCAAATAATGGCGCAGTTCTTCGTACTCTCAGTTACGCTGCTCAAAAATTTACACCAACATTACGAGAGTGGCTGCTTGATTTTCTCGTGACAGAGGGTTTAATGCAAAATTCAAATGCTATTTTTGACCCTGCTCCAATTGAGCATCTGTTACGAGAAGCCGTTAAACCTGATGAACTACGGCATGGGATTGAGTTATGGGTAACAGTTTTTCCTTCTCTGAAAATACCGGGTTTGGGTTATGACTGGTTAGTTGACTTTATACGCGCTAGCACTGGCATAGATGCTCATTGGCTTTGCGTGCAAGACTTTACCGATGATGAAACAGTTTACAACTTGCTTCTAGCCAGTGCTGCTATTCCTCTGGCATTTCCTAGTCGGCAGGTTAATGGAAAACACTACGTAGACGGAGGTTTGGCTGATAATGTGCCTTTGAGAGCTTTGGTAAAACGTGGCTGCAAAAATATAATTGTAATTCACTTAAACAATGGTGCAGTTTGGAATCGTCATGATTTTCCTGAACAAACTGTAATTGAAATTAGACCAGAAGAGCGAATCAATAAGTCTAATACTCCACTAATTGGCAAAATTGATAGCTATCTAGATTTTAGTTTTGAACGCATTACAGAACTAAAAAAGTCCGGTTATGAAGATGCTAAACGCTGCTTAGTTCCAATTATTAATACTTTTGAATGTGTTCAAAACCAGCGTTTGTCTCATAATTTGTTAATTGATTCTACACAAAGTCTTCTGAATGATTCACCACTATGAAAATACTTTAGCAGAACTTATGCAACTGAAATTAAACTTGCACAAGTAACTATTAATAATTCTTTAAATTCTAACTTTACTCTTATTTCTTAAATCAATTCTGATATTGAGTCGCTCATCTGCTTTTGTAAACGCTGGCGGTTATCATCGTATTTCAACACCGTCTGCACTTCGGCTTGTCTGCTGAATCGCTGAGTTGCGCGGTAGTTGCCATTATTGAGATCCAATACAGTAGTAATCGCACTGTGGCGGATGCGATGGGGTGACATCTTCTTAGTAATTCCCACTTCCTTGCAAAGCCCATCCACCAATCGCTTGATTGCTTCCCCAGTTAATCTTGCTCCATTTTTGTGATAAGCCAGCACGGTAAAAAGCGGGTCTACCCCTCGTTTTTTCTTGCCAGCTTTAATCCAATCGGCGATCACGGCGGCGGTTTTATCCGATAGGTCAAGAATATCCTTCTGGCTACCCTTGCCCTTACACAAAATGGCATAGAGCCGAGATGCGCGACGTGAAAGTTGTGCGTAAAGGCAGTAGCTAGGGCTGAGGACACGCCAGATAGTAATGTGGATTTTTTGGTATAACTTGAACCACAACTTTAAAATATGGTGTAATTATTTTTACGAGTATTGACAATAAATTTCTAAACTTCTTACTATGTCATCTCCTATTACTATTGTTGAACTCCGTGAAGCAATTGCTGAGGTAATAGCAATTAACGAAAAAGCGTATGACGTTCCCTGCATTTGTACTGCTCTTGGTTTATCTCCAGGAGAGACTAACGAAGCCTTTTCCAGTAAACGGGTGTATGTTCGTTCTCGAATTATAACAAAAGGTATTAATGAGCTAATCAATTTAGGAGAGAAATTACTAGAGCGGTACCCCAATGCTAGCGATTTAGAGAAAATGATTAATTTGTTCAAAAATTCATCTACAGGTGTAAATGGCTACATTAAAAATCTTATATTTGCTGCTGACGGGCCTAAACCAGAATTAGTTTTAGTTGATGCGCTAGATAACTCTATAGAAATTGTTGAAAACGCTGAATATTGTCTTGTTTATGACCTACCGATTTCACCAACAGGTTTACTTTGGATACATCTTGTAGAGTGGTGGGCAAAGAAATGTAATCTTCCATTTCCTGATAAAAAGACTGAGCATCATCTATTCTACAGGCTTAAAAAATCACTCGATCTTAAGTCACCACCAGAGCATTTATTATTTGAGACATACTTTAAATACTTTCATCCTCAATTAAAAGAACGTCTACCAGCATTA
>NZ_AP023444.1 GCF_019976755.1 Nostoc sp. MS1 | reverse complement strand
ATGTTACGGGTGGCAGTCCAGGCTGCTTCTCGTTCTGCCCATGTTGCATTTGACCCAGTTGCACTTAATATCTGCTGTCTTCGTTTAGAAAATTCTTCTAGGTCTTGTTCCCGAAAACCCTTAATCTCAAACTGTCCGTGTTTTAATGCTTCTACCTCATAACCTAACTTTTCTACCTCTTGGGCTAGGTAGTTCTGGTACACCATCCCCAGAAATTTCTTGTTTTTGAAAATTTCATCATTGAGAAGACTGTACCATTCCCCGTTATCTAGCTGTGTCATGTTCATAACCAGGGCATGAGTATGCAAATGCGGGTCTAGTTCCCTGGTTTCGATATGGTCAAACTCCGCGACTACTAAATTCCCTGTTCTGGTCGATTCTCGTAGAGTGTCTGTTGTGACCCTAGTGTAGCTGTAGCGTTCTTCTATCAGTTCTAGAGTTTTTGTACTGCCAACTGGTGAGCAGTAATTAATCTTTCATCCCTCCTACCAACGATTGCAGGCTGACACTTTTGGTGCTGAGAAAGTAAAGTCTGTTGCTGCCCGTCGTTGCGATGATTCCAACTTTCTTTTAGCCAGGTGTTCACTACCATCTGGTGACAGCCCATTGACGATGTTAAAAACGTTTCTTGGTCATCTACTGCCCCCAATAGCCCCAATTTCTCTGCACCTTTACCTGACCAACGTGATGTACCTTCCTGGTAATACCCGGACATGAAGTAATGTACTGCTTGCTGTGGCTGGGTGTTCTTTCCTGTCAGCATTTGTCTACACCTCTTGTTTCAAGTGCAGATGTCAACAGTAATTGGTTAGCTATCTCTTTAGGATTGTTAATTACAAATCCCTGTTCTTTATTTACCTCATTGTAGAGTCGGCTTCTAATTTTTTCAAACTGACCAATAGCAAAGCACCACAATTCAAATACAACATCAAAGTTTGACTTTATCTCATCAAATAATCTTTGACTAATTAGTAGTTTTTTAAATATCTCTACTGTCTGGGCATCATGTTTACAAAAGTTAAAAATTTCTCTATCTTCTGTTTTAAAACCGACGAAGCGAATTAACACACCTGCTAATTCTCTTTTTCTAGAAGATGGGCGGCTACTCCAATAACAGCTACTCTCCCAATAACAAACCAACGTGATTTGACCCGCTTGTGCCATTAAAAGCGAGAAGCTTACTAGATGTAGTATTGAGTAATTCAAATTTTCATATTACTTAATACGAGTTTTTCTTCCCACTGAAATTGTAAAACTAAGTCGTTTTTTCTGCACAAACTTTTGGCGTACTGTGCGAAACTGGTGGTTTTAAAAGTGACATAGATTTCACATGGATTTAACATGAATCTGACATCAAACTGACATGAATCTACCATCGATTTAACATAGCTTCCATCTACACAAAGTTACCCTTACCATGAATTTCACATGGATTTAACATGAATCTGACATCAAACTGACATGGATTTACCATCGATTTAACATAAAACTGACATTTCGTACTGAGGTGTTTTATTACTCATTTTTGCCATACTGAAATGAAAAAATTCTGGGCATTAACTTCTTAAAATGCTCTTATTTGCGCTTCAACAGCAACAAATTTTTCTGCTGTTGTTGAGGACAACGGCAGTCATGACAGCATATTGTTGGCATCACCTGAAGTTGAGATGAGCCGCTCTTTGATAAAGAGGTTAGCTTGAGAGCTTGTCAGTTATAAGTCAGGTAAAAGGGTCGGTTGTTAAATAATCAACCGTCTCATGCTGCCATCTGGCATTGAGATGCTGTTACCACAATTTGATGCGTTCGGTTTGGGTTGTCTACCCTAGTACCTCAAGCCAACTTAAGCAACATTCTATTTGTCGCAAACTGGGGTCAAGACTTGTATCATCTAGCCAAACAATATATTTGGTGTGTATGCTACCGCCATAATTCTCAGTTTTAACGCGGATGACCACACCTTCCAATCCATCACGTACAGTTCCTAAAGTACGGGGACGAATTTTAACTCTTGTTCCTTTATTAATAGTAGGCGTTGGTTGAGTTTGGGGCTGAGAGAGGGCAGGAGAAGCAGAAGTAGTTTCATTCTCAACAAGGGAGGTTTGCACCCCAATAAGGGTATCTACCACCCCAGTTACCACCCCAATTTCCACCCCAAGAATGCTTGATTTATCGGCATCGCACCCCACCCACCCCAAAGAGGCAGGATTGGCTTCTACATCGTGATTCTTTTGGCATGATCTGTTAATTGCTGCGGTAATGGGATCGGTAGTTGTAGCTCCTGTGAAATCAATGTTTCAACTATTGTTGGTGCTGGTTGAGTTGACTGGGCATTGTCATTGTCGGATTCACATTGATGATTATTAATACTTTTTCTTCATTGGTTAAAAAGAAATTGGGGTGGGTGGGGTGGAAGTCTTGATTTAGCGTAGTTTTTGGGGTGGCGATTGGGGTGGAATTGGGGTGCTAGGGGTGCTTATTGCGGTGGGAGACGAGCTTATTGACAATGAAGTTGAGTTATCCGGGGTGAACCGAGTTAAAGCCAATACCTTGGATTGCCAAAACTGTTTTCTTGCCACTGGGATGGGGTATGGCTAGTTTTTTAGCTTTAGGGAACAGCTGTAAAACCGGGGGATAACTTGATTAGGAGCCTTGATATTTTTATCGCTGGGTTTGGCTTGGTCTACCCAAATCGCTTTAAACTTGCCATTGCTGGTTTCTTCATAGTCCAGCGTGCCGTTATCCTGATACCACTGTTCTAAAACTGTCCAAATTTCGTTAGCAGTTAAAATGCTGTTGGGGTTGTAGTCTAAACCCACATCTTGGCAGAACTGGAACAAATGACAGTTTTCAGTTTGGATGGCAGCCAAGGCCGCTTCCGTGGGGTTGTAGTCAATGCCATCGTGCATCAGGTCTACCAAAGCTTGCAGGACGCGGTTTAAAAATGCCGGGACAACCATAGTTTGTACAAAGATGGGGTCATATTTAAACCGGGGGTCAGCTTCAATTTCGCCTTTGCTCTTGTCGGCGTTGAGGACGAAGGTTTTGTTAAAGGAAAGGACGGCATAGCGGCTCTTGATTGCCTCTAGTGTCCCTTGCAGGTTGGGGGTATCGTTGACATTAAATAAGGTGATTGCCTGGGGGTAAATTCTTCACTGTCTACACCCTTACGTTCCGAGTCGAGTGGTTCGCTTATGATGAAGGCTTTTAAACTTTGAATTTTGTCCAGGCGATCGCTATTAGTATTTTCCGTAGCCCAATTAACTCGACTATGGACTAACTTAGCCAAGGAGAATTTTCGCCCCTCGTCATAAGCTGCAAAGTCAGCCAAGGTGCAGCTTATGATGCCGCGCTTGCCATACATCAGGCTGACAACTTCCCGTAGGGTGTCTTTACCGTTGTTACCGTCGCCCCGGCACAGCAAGCTCTTAATCATGCGGCTTTATGTTTTCTTACGGTGGGGAGATCCAGAGAGGCGGCGATAATTCGCAAGAAGATTTCTCTTTGTCCTGGATCTAGACATTCCAGTAGGCGATCGCAATGAGTCGGATCAGCAGTGGGGTCATAAAGGGCAATGGGTTTGTAGGTGTAGTAGAGGTCTGGGGTATGCTCAATTAGATGCCAATTCGGTACTTTATCCTCCCAGATAACTTGTAAAACGCCGTTAACACAATTAATGCCTGGTGGGTTGAGTGCTTCTGGTCTGACACCAATGCGAATTTTCACCCAACGCAAAATCTTTTCTACAGCTGCGGGGTTGGCGTAGGGAAAGCGGATTTGATTACCTTGGAGTACGGGGTAGTTGTTGCAAAAGTTAGCAATTCGTCTTAACTCAACGACATCGGGGCTATATTCGTAGTAGGTGTCATCCCAACAGTAGAGTTTGTCTAAAGCGCAAATCCAAGGTTTATCGCCGTAAAGCATTTCAAACGCTTTTGGGTGATTTCGCTTAACGGCTGGAAGTCGTCTGGGGTGTCCGCCAAAAATCATTAGCTTCTTCGATTCGTTGGTCAAACTCGGCTTGTCCGTCTACTGCGGCGTGGATTTGTTCTTCGAGTTTGCGAATAAACTCAGGGACTTCCATTTGTGCCAAAATCTGTTCGATATCGCTGGCATCGTGGGGTAAGTTGTCACAGAGAATTTTGGGGTTAATCAGCACGTAAGGCAAACCCACATCGATGCAGCATTTCTGAAAAGTTTCGGCTTTCTTCGTACCAGTTGGGTCTGGGTCATACAAGAACACCATGACTGCCATTGTCAACTCTGTTTTAACTTGGGTAAGTATGCGCTTGATTTGTGCCTCACTCCAGTTACTACCTTGGAAGGTGCAACTAGCAATTTGGTGAGTTCTGGCGATTTCTACGCATTTCTCACCTTCCTGCCAGAGCAGTGCTGCTGTACCAGGAGTGTTTTTAGCTGCGGCGATCGCTTCATCTAATCGGTATGCACTCCAGTCATCATCGCCTTTCGTCCATTGCCATGAGCCATCATTAGCCATGTGACATTGCACAAAGGTTTTATCGCTGCCTTTAGCTTTGCTGCTGTCTGGCCAATCAAACCTTGATACCTGTTGGTAAGGGGAATATTTATAAACTGTTTCGACAACACTGGCTAAGTTAGCTTTAGCAGCTGCTACCTGCCTTTTCACCCGTTTGGGGATGAATGAGGGTGGTTTTGGTTGCGGGCAATCTGTAGCTGTAGCATCCAGTCTGACTAATGTTGCATCTGCTGGAACTGGTACTGGCTCTTTTTTTAGGTAACGGGTGCGTCTGGGGTAAGCCGCTCCTGAGTATCTCCTCTGCCCCCTGCCCCTCTGCCCCCCTGCCCCTCTGCTCCCCTGCTCCCCGAACTTCCTCCCAAGGGGAAACCGCTTCCCTAATATCCCGGCACTCACAATTATTCCAACATTGGTACTCGCCCGTTTGGGGGTCAATAGTCATGTTGTTGCCACCGCACACGGGGCATATATAACGATTTTTCTCCTTGGTTGGAGTTAGCTTTTCTATAAAATTCCGAATGTCAAAAGTCTTGAGGTTGTTATCTGGTAGTAACCCTGTTAGTGTCATGTTTCACTCCAATTCCTGTAAACGTTGGTTATTGGAGCGGGTTATGCGTGATAAATCCTATTTATATTTCAAGACTGTTGCTTCCAAGCTAATTTCACCAATTTATTAAGTATTCTGTCCAAATTTGATGAAATCAAAAGATGTCCAAAAATCTGTCACATTTAACTGGAATTTTTCCAGCAGAAAATGACAAGATTTGGTCAACAATCTTGTAATATAGATTTACGGGTACAAAACCCGCGTTCAATTAAGCAACACCCCGTAACTAAATCAGTTTTTATGGTTTCCTACGCCACCACTGATTAAAGTTGCAGGAGATTTGCTAACCCGCTTCTAAGTTGTAAAAATCATATCAGTCAATAGCCGCTCTTTGAACAGAGGGGCTATTTTGACTTGTCTTTTTGGCGTTTCATTTTATTCACCTCCTAATCAAGTTTTCTTTCAAACTGAAACCCGGTATTAAGGGTACTGTGAAGCACACTATTCCTCCTACCTCGCATCACCCCCTGTTGGCGTAGTAAGTAGTCCAAAACTCTGTCAATTCGCTCCAAAGCTGCACCAGTAGTGCGTTGAAACTCTTGGAATTGTGATTTTTGTTCTTCGTAGTTGCGGTCTAGCCGTTGCACAACGGCTTCTAATCGCTCAGAGCGTCCATCCGCACGTTCTAAAACCGTTGCCTGTTGGTTAAATATTCGCTGTGTATGAAAGATAAACTCATCCATCCGGCTGGACAGTTGCTCAAGTTGTGTTTGAGTTCGGTTCTGAGCCGCAGTCAACTGGTCAACTCCTTCACTCATTTGATCAAACCTTGCCGCTATTTGGTCAAGGTGTGTTTGAGTTCTATTTTGAGCCATAGTCAACTCATCGACCCGCTCAGTTAGCCGATCTAGTTTGGCATCTGTAGCTGTTTGTGCTTCTAATAGTTGAGCTATTTGGGTATCAGTAGCACTTTGTCTTCTGACTGCCAGCTCTAGTCCCCGGTTAGCTGATTCAGCATAGGTAGCTGCTGATGCTAACAGTTGCTTGACTGCTGCTAAGTCATCTTCAACACGGTCTAGTCGTTGTTCTGTAGTCATGCTGTTCCTGTTTTTTGTCCCCTTTTTCTTTCTTGCGAGATGCAATAGCTTTTTAAGAATAATTTTTGCTAATTGAGGAGGAGTCAAAAATTCTTCTTCGGCCCATCCTTGTAAATATAAATACTCATCATCCTCAATACGAATAGTTAATTGTGGTTTTTTTGAAGGCATAGTCAAATTAAAGGACTATGCCTAATTATTCATCCTTTGAGTCTGAATTTCCACTAGTGAATCATAATATTGACAAGTGAATCACCTGTGGACTAACATAACAGACAAGACAGAGAAACAGCAAGCACCGTCAACTGATGCTTGTCCACCAAACAAGGAAAAGCCTATAATTTCAACCTTTTAGCGTGTGGGCGCGACAATGCCACGGTAACTACTAAATTCCTGTCTAATAACTGCCAGCACTTACTACTGGCTATTAATCACTATTTGCCCATTAATCAATAGATGCTCTATGAAAGCGTCAAATTCTTCACGGGGACTTGATTTAGACTCCCCTGGCTTGTTTTGCTCAAGTTATGTTACGAAATCTGAACTTGCAAGGATTCTTAATATTGCTCGTTCCACTTTAGTTAGTTGGGACAGCATTGCACTATACCGCATAGAAAGCTATCGCCAAGCCTACCCAGTCAAAGCTAATGGCAGTACAGACCGTTCTTGCCCATTGTCACCGTACCAAAGCTGGGTGCTAAGTCGTGTTGGTCGTGTGATGCAAAATCTTAAGTCCGCAGAACGAGTTAAGAACTACATCAAAAAGTATCCCCAAGAATTTAGCCCAGCCAAGTTTCAAGCACAGTTTAACCAAGTTACCAAAGGTAATGCAGCATGAGTACACAAAACATGATTGCTATCAAAGAAGTTTGTGAACGGTTAGAGATACCAGA
Source organism: Nostoc sp. MS1 (assembly GCF_019976755.1). NCBI lineage: Bacteria > Bacillati > Cyanobacteriota > Cyanophyceae > Nostocales > Nostocaceae > Nostoc > Nostoc sp. MS1. Next base: position 51,636 of record NZ_AP023444.1, on the reverse strand, counting down.
AGAAATTATTAGATTCTCCTTGCAAGAATCCCATCCAGATGATTTTGATAGCCTCAAAGAAATTAGCTTTGCTGAGTTGGAAACATTAACACAAGTCCTCAAACACAAAGCCCAACAAGAACAAACTGGAGAAATAGCTACTATTGCTCCATCGGCTAACAATCCTCTGCCAGATCAACAACAAGAGAAAATTATCAATGGGGCATTGAATGCACTGAATGATTTTGCCGATAACTACACATTAACCATTGATAAAATCACTTCCACCCTGGCATTTATCAGTGGTCAATCAGTTGTTAATAATTTTGTTCACATCCACTCCACCACAATTAGAAACGGCTTAGAAGATTACTTAGATGAGTTAGCAACTGAGTTGACTACTGCTGCTCACTCTATCAAAGGAATTGATGCTAACAATTTTTAGCTCAACGGGGAATTACCCCGAAACAACGAACTGCTCAGAAGTCATTAGCAGAAATCATCAATCTGGCAGCAAATATCTAGATATTGCTTACAGATTGGCACTATCTGACAGTCGCTTCTTATCGTTATTATTCACTATTTCAAGAGAAAGAAAAATGCACATCATCACTGAAACCTGTTTTTATTCTGGGGTGGCTACCCTATCTCTAATAGGTGGGATAGCAGCAGTTATTTCCCCAGTAGGTGTAGGTTTATTTGCAGTAGGGTTAGCAATGTATGTCAGCCAAAATCGACGCTAATAAAGACTCTCTAGAAGCAGCCTATGAGTGGCAAGCATTTAAGGTGAATCCGTTACTTTTGATGATTTGTATTGTTGTTCCTGCGTTTGTTGGCAGCTATTTATATACCAGTTGGCAGCAAACCAAAAATCAGCGATTATCTCCTTTTGTTGAGATTAAATATTCGCCTGTATTGTGCAGTGAACGCTCTGAATCCAGACTGAGGTTTTAAAAGTATGTTTGGAGTGTAACTATGAACTACCAACCACTGCCAGAGTTAATTACACAAGCTCAACAATTACTAACTCTAATTAGCCAGCATCCACAATATCAAGGCTTACAGGTGGATTGTGATGTGACTCTTGGGGATGTCAGCCAATTTTTCAATGCTCTGCAATGGCAGTCCATAGGTTCTACTGTGGACGTTTCGAGAGAAGGATTTTTTCAGTAGTGGGGAGAGCGATCGCATGGACTGGGAATCTTGGCGATCGCCCTACTGTCTCTACGCAATATAGACACATTAGGATCTTACCAACAATGAACAAACCAATCGGCTACTTCACCTCAACAATGCCGGGAGATGGTTCATACCTAGATGAACTTCAACAGCAGTACGGCAGCACATTTGAACAACTAAATAAGGTAGAGAAACTGTTGCTGCTGCAAAACATAGCCCAAACCCTGCTAGGTGCAGAAATTAACGTAATTGGCAGTACGGCATCAAACCAAGCCCTTTTAACAGTTTCGCCCATTATCCAAGGTCTTTACAAACGAGTGACCTTAGCTGACCTGTTGGGGTTAGCAGAGGCATTGGTTCATCAACTCAAGTACCAGCAATAGGAGTAAAACATGGCACGTAACTATGGATCTGCCAAGCTGAAAAACCATATCCCTAATAATGCCCCTGGTACTCTCTCGGCAATGAGCAAGCTGTTTGATGTGTCGGCGGAGGACTTTAACAAAGCACTCCAGGGCGACCAAACGGTAATCACCCGAATTGCAGATATGGCGCGACTGTCGGAAACTGCCAAAGCGAATTTACCCAAGGCGCTGGAGGCATACCGCAAAATCATTGAAACAACCGGGGATGTCAATCAAGCCTACGCGGAGTTGGTGCAACTAACCCAGAAGCACGGAACGCAAACACTCAAAGCTATCAATTCATCGAAAGGGAGTGAACAGCGTTTCAAAAACGAGATGGTGGAAATGCAGGCGGAATACGTCAACGCTACCACTGCGGAAGCTACCCGACACGCTCAACGCTCATCCTTGATTCAAATAGCAGGGGCCACAGCCGATTTAATGGCGATCGCAAAATATGAGGCGGATTTAATCAAGGCATCTAACAAAGTACCAGAAGCCCAAGACACAGCAGATCGCGCCTATGAAACTGCGGTAACTACTGCACTGTGGACTAACGGCAGTGAAGCCAAAACCGACCGCATACCCAAGCCTAATTACAGCCGCACTGCTGGAATTAGCCGTGTAGGGCAGTGGTTCCGCAACTTTATGGGCATCTAAGCCATAAGTAAAAAGCCAGAGGATGAGAAACTCTGGCTTTCATGCCCGGTTGTATGGTTAGGAGTAAAAATGAATGAATTAGATGCTTTGTTATCTCAATTTCACTCCACCAATCACCTAACTTCCTCTACCAATTGGAGTGAACAGCAACAAGAAAAGCCAACGCCAGAAGATGAAGACGGTGAAAGGCTAGAGCAATCTATTAGGGATGTCTTCAATAACAAACAACTCCTCAACAAAGCACTAGCCACATTTTTGGGCGTATTCACCGCTAACACTGGAGTCAGCCTGCTAACGAGTTTAGGAATTGGCGCGATCGCTTCTGGCACACTGGGCAGCATTGTATTGGGGTTATTCTTCGCCAACACCCTCACCAAGATTCAATATGACGGCAGACTCCACATTGGCAAAGACTTCATGGTGGCGACTGTTCAGACTGCCAGTGTAGGGGCTTCGTTGTGGATAGCCTTTGATGAATATCGGGTTGTGAGCGAAGCGACTAAGACAGGTAAGGCACGGTTCTATGAGGAAGTTAGAAGCTACGAAGTTAAACCAACTCCTCAATCTGAACCCCCTGGCTGTTGATGGGGTTAGGTGCAGTGGGGTTGTTGCTATTGGCAGCAGTCTTTAGGGGCAAACCAATGAAACATAAGCAATTCGAGTCATACAGAAGTTCAGGGACAGCCAACAATATCACTGTAGGGGTGCTGGCAACCATCGGGTTAATTTGTGGGGCTAAGTCATTTACAGGCACTCAGATTAGTTTGGTTGAATATTGCTTCATCCCGAATACGCTGACCTTACCAGAGAACCGTGCTAGATATTGCACACCAGATAAACGCTACATAATGCCCTTGTCTGAGTTTTATGCCGAAGCTTACGCACCAGCCAACCCAGAATTTCAACGTGATAATTTTCTGCCTACCAAGGCTACCCGCTTAAGAATAATAGAACCAAGCAATCCTGCAAAACCTTGGTGGGGATTAGTTGGTGTGATATCAATGGGGAGCCTACGCATTGTCCTTAGCTAGAGAATGGCGATTAATGCTCCTGTTACCATCCGTTAGAGAAGAACTCCGAACCAACTGGTTAATTGCCAAACTTAGGGAAGGGTTAAGGCTCCATAAGGAAAGTTACACCGCCCAACTAGACTACGAGTTCCACCAATGGAGTGAGAATCGACGGGCAAGGGCAGCACAATTGTCTCAAATGACACCGCAAGAGTTAGCCATATTTCAAGAGCAAGTGAGGTTAAGGGCTGAAGCTGAGGCACGAGCGCAACTACAGCAGACCACTGGACAACCAGCCGGGGCTTTACCAGGGCAGTCGATTCACGATATCGCCAGGGGTGACGACAAAGTAACCGGGGAACAACCGCAGGCATTACACCCTAATAGCTCTGTCAGCCTTCACCCATCAGAAGCTATTGCCCTCAATACTTTGCAAGCCCTAGCCAAAGCTGATAGTTCTACTGCTTTAGTCGCTGCACCAGGGAGTGGTAAATCAGTCACCCTCAATTACTTAATTGGGAAAATCTTGGGTGATGCCCCAGGCGCGGATATCTGGGTAATTAGTGCTAAGAATGATAGTTTCTGCGGTTTAACACAGAAGGGGCGGGTAATTGTCTTTGATCAGGAGAACCCAGACCTAGCTAAAGACGTAATTGATAACTTTTACCTGACCTACAAACAACGTAAGCAATTACCAGAATCACAACGTGAATCCTTACCACCATTGATTCTGATTTTGGATGACTGGTTAGTGATTGCTGATCAGTTAAGCAAGCTTTACTCTGATTGGAATTATGGGAGTAAATTACTTGATATTTTACTGATTGGTCGAGAGTTTAATACTAAATTTATCGCTTCCCTACAGTCTTTTAATTTGGCAGCCTTGGGCATTGAAAAGATGGATTCTCAAACAAGAATGTGCCTGAATTTGTTGCTGTTGGGTAACAAGTATATTAAGAACGGACGGGAACAAGAATCTTATGGCGTATTGGAATTGATTTTGAATAGAGGTGACATCATTCCCGGTAAGCAAGATCGGGAACAAATTAAATCTAAATACCAGGAAGTTAAATCAGTCTCTTATCAAAATCTTCGTCCAGTTATGATTGCATCTGTGGGTGGTTTTGTTGTGGCATTGATGCCTAATTTATTTAAGAACGACAATTCTACTGCTGATAATGATGAATATGTCGATAGAGTATATGACCTAGAATTTAATTTAACTGCTGCTCATCATCACCAGCCAAAGCCATTATCTGGAGTGGCTACAAAGATTTATGAATACTTCCAGAATGTTAAATCTAAAACGCCAAAAACATTACGCGATTTGAAGAAGGCAGACAGGTTATCAGGCTATTCAGAGCAAGAATTAATTGATGGTTTAGCTGAATTAGTAGAGGGTAAAAGGATAAATTATGACGGCAATGATAGCTACTCTCTACCCGATTGGTGAGTGTGTTGCCGTACTGCCGTAGTGAGCAGGAGGGATGTAAAAAGGGCTTTTATGGGTTTCCACGGCATACGGCATAAATCACGGCAATCCACACACTGTATAGGTTGTAGCCTATGGCAGCTTCACGGCAAGAAGGACAGGCACGGCAGGGACACCAATAATAAATCCGCCAATAAATAGCCATTTATTATTAGAGATTTAATAAAATCATGCTGAGAATAGTAATTGTTGAACCAGAAACATTCACACTCTTAGGCTTCAAAACTGCCATTGAACAATCTCCTGATATAGAAGTTACAGGGTCAGCCCATAGGGGGGAAAGATAGGTTTTCAGTTAATTGAACAAGTAAATCCTGATGTTGTGTTAGTCGATTTACTATTGCCCGATATGAGTGATTTAGAACTTACTCGTTCAATTAAAAGAAAGACTGTCAAAAATCAGGCTTTACTAAATTGTCATGTCAACAAGTATTTGACGATGATCCGTGCCTTCACCATTGTCTGCACGTGGGTGTCCATCATAGCCACCGAGTGCTGATCCAAAAGGGAGACTATCAGTACCGTAGAAATTGCCACAGTTGCTACAAGGATTACCAAAATTAGAATACGTGTGATCAAGTTTTCTCTTAATTTTGCCAAAAAATATTTGGCACTGTATTCGCGTGAGTGTTTTGCCAGGTTCCAGTGTTGACCTCGTAAATAATTCACCATAAATGCTTTTGGTTTTGGAGTTCTTTGTCAGAACTTGTATTCCAATCACCGCCAATAATCACGTAAGAACCATCCGCAAGTTTTGACCAATAATGAGATATTTCTTTTGTTCGGCATCTGTCATTGCCAGAATCAGGATGAACAGCAACAGCAGTAATACTAAATTTATTATCAAGTAGCAATTTGCTACGGAAGCCTGTAAAGTCGTAATTGCAGTTCGGTTCAGGCTCTGCATAACTACCACTGTCATAAATCAAATAATTACGACCATAACCATCATTACGTCCGTAAACAGATTTAGAACTATTTGGAATAAGAGAAAGGCGCGAGGTCTTCCAAGCAATACATTCATGTTCATGTGAGGCATTGTCAGCATTCCAATCAACTAGCTGACCCGTATAGCGATCAACACTCTTTCCGCAAACCCCAGTGTAACCATCTGGTAAAATTAGCCTGTTCGCTTTTTACCAGTGAGTTGCTCTGCTCGATACACCTCAGAAAGCATAATTATATCGGGTTTCCAGGTGCTAATGTAGTTGCGTATATTTTGGACATCTTGTTGGCGACACAACTTGTATTCCCAGCATCCAAATGTTAAAGAAGCATTGCCGACATTGATTGCTAAATATCTTAATGGTGTTTTCTCTTCAGCATTAGATGGAAAACCAAATAGAACTGTACTCAATATAAAAATTGTTACTGTAATTGCTATGGCTATTTTTTTTAGACATAATGTACTATATTAATCCATATTCAAGGAAAACACTTAATTTATACATGCTTTGAAATGTGTCTTTTAATAATTTCATTTTACTTAAAAGTAATATTAAAAGCTAATATCATGAAAGCTGATAAGCTTATAAAAAGCTATAAAAGTGGAAATAAAAATTTTTCCAATGAAGATTTGAGAGGACAATCTTTTCGTAACGAAGACCTCTCAGGTATAAACTTAAGTGGCTGCGACATTCGTGGTACAGATTTTACCGAGCCATCCTTAAAGGTGCAAACCTAACTGGAGTAAAAGCAGGATTAGAAAATCGCTGGCTGATGGTTCAGCAAGTTGTAGCATTACTATCTTGTATTTTACTTGGTGTAGTGTCTAGCTTATCCGGTTATCTTATTGCTCTCTACTGTAGTTTTGAAAATATTCAGCAACTTAATGGTGAATTTAATCCTGCGCCTGGTATAGCAGCAATTGCAACTATATTAATAGTATCGATTGTACTAATTTTTGAGGGATTGACCACATCTGGATTGACAAAGGCTGCTGTTTGGGAACTTTTGGTTGTTGCTTTTAGCATTGCAAGCTTCCCTTTGCCAGAATTTATGCCATCAATGCTGTGGGTGCAGCTTTGGGTGTGATTCTTGTTGCCCTTATCGGTAGTATTCCTTTCGCTATCTTAAATGCTCGTATATGGGCAGTTGCTATTTGTTTGACAGTAGGTAGTGCAATTGCTGGTATTGAAATTATTAAAGTGGTAGTAGAAATCGGTGGTAGACGTATTGATGGTGATATAGCTACTCTAGTGGCGTTTGTTGTTCCTTTTGTTGTTCTGTCACTTAGCATTTATGCTGCATGGCGGGTTTTGAATCAGGATTTAAAGTTTGACTTGATTCAAAAATTCAAGTTTTGCTTTGGGCAGTTGGTGGTACAAGCTTTCGCAATGCCAACTTAACTGATGCCAATTTCACAAGAGCCACACTTAAAAGTACAGACTTCAGAAAAGCTAATTTGACTCGTACCTGTTTCAGCAAAACTAAAGAACTTGACTGTGTTCGTCCTGGTACAACTTACCTTCAAAAAGCACAAGTGCGCCAAGTACTGGTTACACGCGAGGGACAAGGCAAGAATTTTGACCGTGACGACTTGCGAGGTGTCAATTTTCAAGGAGTGAATTTGGTAGATGCAAGTTTTATTGGTGCAGACTTGAGCTATGCCAACTTACAAGACGCAGATTTATCAAGGGCAAAATTAGTACAAACACAACTTAACGGCACGGATTTTACAGGCGCTACGCTCACCGGGGCATACATTCAAGATTGGGGCATTACCATTGACACCCTTTTTGATGGGGTGAGATGTGAATGCGTTTATATGCGACTCCCCACAAACGAAAATCCTGTTCCCCTCCGCAAACCCGATAATAATAACGAAGTGTTTGCAGATGGTGAGTTTGGCGATTTTATTCAACCAATTTTCGACACCCTTGACCTCTACCACAACCAAGGTGTTGACCCAAGAGCGATCGCAGTTGCATTTAAAGAACTAGCTGAAAATAATCCAGACGCAGAACTTGAGATTTTAGCAATAGAAAGACGTGGAGAAGATAAAATATTGATTCGTGCTAAAACTGCAACCACAGCTAATAAATCTGAATTAAGCAAAGAATATTTTATCAACTACAATCAACTCAAGGCATTAGCAGAGAAAGATTTTATAGCATTAATAAGAGAAAAAGAATCCCAAATAAGTAAGTTAGAAACTATGATAACTACGACGCTAGAACGTCCTAGCTTTTATGCTGAAACTTATATTGATAAAGGAGATATAAAAATGACTATCAATCGCAATATCAACACAGGTGGCAACTATTATGAACAGAGTGGAAACTTTGGCATTGGTCACATGAGTGGCGGTGAAATAAAGGAAGGGGCAAAAGTCGCTGGAGTGATCAACGAAGCAGAGAGACAGAATTTAGCCCAAGCCGCCGCAGAAATTCAACAACTGCTAAATCAATTAGGAGAGACTTACCCGACTAATACCCCACTAGAAAAACAGATAGTAGTCACAGAAGCTCTTAAGGAAATTGAGCGTAATCCCACATTGAAAGCACGAGTAATTGGTGCGTTAAAAGCAGGTGGCACGGAAGCTCTAAAGGAGTTACTTGACCACCCAGCAGTTAATATTCTGTTGGCTGCTTTGGAAGGTTGGCAAGATGCTGAGTAACTAGTTTTTAGGGACTTCCAGAAAATAAACTATCCAATTTATTTGCTTCAAAACAACTGTCTTTCCCCTTGCTCCCGAAGTTTGCCCGGAGGGAAACCCTCCTCGCAACTTCTCTTCCTGCTCCCTTGCCCCTTGCCATCAAAGTGATAGTATATTTTTTAATTGGAAGTCCCTTAGTGAAGATGGACATATAAATACTGACAATTGCATCTTGCGTCAAGCAAGTGTGGCTGAAGCTTTTGCCTTCATTTGATATCACGCATTGATAGCAACGATTTGTCTTGCGGGGGTATAGAACTGAGTATAGACATTTGAAAAAGCCCCCACATGAGCAAATACTATTGGTGCTGATTATACCTGGAAGTGATCATCATGCTGCAAGCATAAGCAAATTAAATCAGCCTACGAAAGAATGAGGGTTGTAGCGTTTGTGCTGTCGGGCTGATTGATAAGTCTAGTTTAAGCGGGTGTTATCGCTGACGAAACAATAGGCTTTTCGGGCAGTTACATTGTCTAATCCCAGTTTATTATCGATACAACTTTGCCCTCAGCCGAAAACCGAGGGCAAAATTTGTATATGGGGCGGATACACCTGGCTAGTAGTCTGCCAAGACAACTTTGCTAGGTTAGAGTTGGATATAAACGCTGCATTTTTCGGCGAGCATCTTTGGTTTGGAAACCCCAATAGACACTGGCTTTTTGCTGATTACGTTGTTTCTCCCAAGCGGCAATCTCAGAAGTTAATGTTTCTGCATTAGGAATACGCCGTTCTAAACATTGGCGGGATAAAACAGATAATTCAATTTCTACTTGATTCAACCAAGAAGCGTGCTTAGGAGTATAGTGAAACTCTAATTTTTGAATAATTCGACGTGCTTCTTCTGGTGGAAAAACTTCATATAATGCGCTGGGAGTATGAATATTCAGGTTATCAACTACCAAACGAATAACATCAGCATCTTGGTAGCAAACATCTACTAAATTTTTCATCTGTTTAGCAAAATCGACTTTAGTTCGACGTTCTGTAACTTCGATATGCCGCCAACCTGCCAAGGGTTGAAAACACGCAAATAAATTTACTGTCCCGTTACGTTTATACTCGAAATCATAACGTTCAGGCTGCTCCGGCTCTGGTGGCAAAGGAAGTCTTACTTCTTCTACTAGTTGGTAGGGACGTTCATCAAAGCAGACTACAGGACGTTTAGGATCATAAGGCTCATTGTATAAATCCAACACATCTTCCATTCGGAAAACATATTCTGCGTTAACTTCAGGAATGCACCACTGTTGTTTTAACCACGGTTTGATTTCATTTTTTTTAAAGTTTGACGCACTGTTTCGTCCGAAATTGAATCTATGATACCAACGTTCACTAAATGATCCGCTAATAATTGCATTGTCCAACGTACTCTTCCAACTGGTGGATTGGAACAAGCAGTGGCAATTAAAAATGCTTCTTGTTTTTCATCTAACTTTTTAGGTTTTGGTGGATGAACTTCATCCTTTAAAGCAAAATCTAACCCCCAATGACAAATTTTTCTCGTATTCGTTGCACTGTTGCAACATGCGCTCTAACTATGCTAGCGATCGCTTGATCCGTTTCTCCTTCAGAAGCCATTAGAAGAATGTTTGCACGGGTTATGGTTCTTGCTTTGTGTTTACCTTTTTAATTATTGCTTGTAGCTGAGAAACTTCCTCTTCATTCAAGTCAACAATGTACTTTTTCGCCATGTTACACCCCGTTTTTGGCTATTTTACCAATTAGAGGTTTTACTTAGCAAAGTTACCTTGGCAGACTACTAGGTTTTCTTTTTCAGGCTGAAGTTTTGTTGAAAATAGAAGCGGATATCGCCCCAGTTACTACACAAACTAATAGTGTCGATCATTGCCTCAGTGGTAGTAGCGATGTCGGATCAGCGTTATCTGAGTATAGTTGTTATTTTAATAACGTCTTTTAAGCTAAGTATGTTTAGCCAAATCCTGGCATACAGCTAGCTAAAAGACAGGTTTTGATTTAATTAAAGGTAGCGTATGGAAGAAGTAATTCTAACCTATTTAACATCAATCAAAAATGAATTAAGGGAAACTGGTAGACAAAGAAAAAATCTCAAAATTAAAAGTATTCTTAACCAACTTGGTTGTCAGCGTAGAAGTCAGTTACTTATTGACAAATTCAATAACTGTTTAGCTGATTTAGGCTTAAAAATAATCCCAGCATTTAATATTGATTTATCATATGATGAAAGAGTCACTATTTACTTTGATGGACTTAATTCTACAGAAAATGAAGTAGAGACGATAGATCCTATCGCAGAAAAAAAATAGTCTAAATTTATTGAAGCTTTTAAAAGTTAAACATGATTTATTCTATTATTTATTTGATTTTGATTCTGAGCAAGAATACGAGAATTTTCAAGCTTGTTTAGACTCAAATAAACCAGTTGGTCTATTCCTGATTCCATCCCAAGTGGATTTCTTTTCTGATGTTGTAGCAAAAATATTAACTTATGAACTAATTCGGAAAAAACAATATATAGGAGTGACTCTAATTTAGTAACATCTAATGCCTATTTTAATAGTTATCTTCATGAAAATGAAATAAATGAATCTGTAGATACTGGCGATAAATCTCAATTCCCATTTTCAAGTATTTTGCACTTTAGTCAGTCAACAATGACCAACGTAATACTGGGAGATACAAGTTTTGAGCTAATTGAATCAGAAAAATTTGATGAACAATTCAACCAGCTATCACTGTATACTAATAAATACTATTCAGAACAAATTTTCATTCTATTTCATTGTCCTTCGGAAGCAGAGATGTATAAGCATCAAAAGAAGGATTTGTTTGGATATTTGGTAGACACAATTGCTAAGAAGTTACCATTTGTATTTACATTAAGGTGTAAGTATCCTGATGATAAATCAGTTCCTTCAGAAGTCAGGAAGATATACAACATCATTTAAGTCTTTTATTAGAAGCTCCAAATTATATTTCAGACGATGAGAGCTTATCAATAATTGACTATTTTTAGAATTACAGAAAATACAAGTTCAGGCAGAAGCTCAGTTACTTATTCGTATGAAAACTGAGCATTTTAAAACTTTGGTTTATGGTTCTGAGTCTGATGAACACATATACCTCAAATATTTTGCTATTAGAACTCTTGAATGCCAGGGGCATAATCTATCCCAAATTCGCTGTGAAGCAACAGTTAATCCTGATAATAATGAAACAGAGGGGAAATCAAAAGTTAAGAGAAGACCAGATGTTTATATTGAGAATAATACAATAGTTGAGGTAGAAACGTTAAGAGGTAAGGCGTATGGAGAGAACGTTTTTCTTGATTTAATACAAGATATATCAATAAAAATAGATGGATGGCCTAGTCAAGCGAAGTATGTCTGGCTGGTACTTCCTGGATTTGAAATTGCCCGTAATTACTATCAACTAAAAAAAAACACAAGAAATTTTAGAAGAAAAATTAAGAGAGAAATATGATAAATCAATTCAATTTTATATTATGGCTCCCGATTATAAAAATCATCAACTAATTCCTGTATCATTTGATTTGATAAGCTATCCATCCTTTCAAAGAAGACCAGTAGCTCCAGAACCTGTCTCTCTAAAACCTGTCCCTCCAAAACCACCAGTAATTGACTTCAAATATGTAAAAGGTTTAAATGAAGAGAAGAGTAAGCTTAATAAGCTCTTAAAAATACAGTTAAAAGGAATTAATAGTCGTATTAATGGAATATTATTTTTGGCTTACCTGGATGTGGTAAGACTCTTTTAGCCAATGCTTTTGCTAACGAATCTGGAAGATACTTCTTTAAGCTCTCTCCATGTGATATTCAGAGTATGTGGATTGGACAAAGCCAAAAAATTTGAGAGCTATTTTTGCTCAAGCTAAAAAGAAAGCGCCATCTGTCGTATTTATTGATGAATTAGATAGTATTGGCTTTAGTAGGCATGAACTACACGCACATACAGATCAAAAAGCGACGATTAACCAACTACTAATAGAATTAAATAATATTGGAGATCATGATGTAATCGTTATTGCAGCAACTAACTATCTAAATGGCATTGATAATGCCTTGAAACGTTCGGGCAGATTAGATTGGAAAATACCTATTTTCCCACCGAATGCACTTGAAAGAACTGAGCTATTCAAACATTACCTTTCACTATCAAAAGCTTGTGATAGTCTTTCAACTACAACCGGATTCTTGAATTTAATAGATTATGAAGAATTAGGTAACGAAAGTAAAAAGCTAACTCCTTCTGACATTGAGCTAGTCTGCAAAGAAATTAGAAATGATATTTTACTTGATGAACTTTCGCCTCAATTAACAACTTCATGTGTGACTTCTTATATAAATAACCTTAGAGAAGGAAATTTAACACTAATAGAATCCCAAGTTTCACAATTTATGAGTGACTGTAAGAGCTTAAGTATAAAAAGTGATAAGCTTGAACTTCTCAAGAATGAGTGGAGTATCTTCTAACATACATACTTAATTTACCCGCATCTCAGCTTGAAATGACACTGATATAAAAAGAGAGGAGAGCTACGGGTTCAGGGGATTTTCGACCTGTGCATCCGAGGGGAGCAAGTGCGGCGGAAGCTGTAGCCCACAGTTGATATCACTCACTTATACCAGCAATTTATTAACGGGATGTAGAACCCAGTATAGACAGTTTTGATAGCAATATTGCTATCAACTATTGCCATCCCTACCTCTGCTAAACACACCCTGGAACACCCTAACCCCGAAAGATGGATAGTGGTGTTCGTTGACCGTCAAATCACGTACTACTTCGTCAGCCCTTACACTTTCATCGCCGAAAATTTGCCCCTATCGTCCTCCCTAACTGTAAATTATCTGACAAATATTTGACAAACCCCACACCCATAGGCGTTATAACATAGTGCGACAATATACCTTTTCGCACTACTTAGCGTAATAAACACCTTTATTCAACTAAGATAGAGCAAGAGTATTCAACTTCCCAAACCTCTGCGGCACTATCACCAATGACATCGATTCACCCTGAAAATTTGAGTGTTTTGGAGAACTCGCTGGCCTTAGCGATCGGTGAGGACTTTTCTCTAGAGAATGACCCTGATGTAATTGGGCAGTTGATTGGTGATAAGCGATCGCTCAACACCAAGCGCGAATACCAGAAAGACCTGAAAGATTTTTTCTTATTCGTCGCCAAGAAAGAACCCAGCCGGGACTTAGTGTTAGAGTTTCTTCACCTGAACAGCGTCACGCTGTCGCTGTGGTTCTCAAGTACAAGGCGCACCTGATCAAGAAAAAGCTGGCTGAAGCTACAGTGAATCGTCGTCTTAGTGCTATCAAGTCAATGGTGGAGATGGGGCGACGGCTGGGGGTCTGCAATTTCTCTTTAGATGATGTCAAAGGTGAAAGGGTCGAAACCTACCGGGACACAACAGGTATTGATCTGCTGACTATGCTAAAGTCATCGCCCTGGTTGACCAGAATACTTTGAAGGGCAAGCGTGATTATGCCATTCTGCGGTTACTTTGGGATAATGGCTTGCGCCGCAATGAGATAGTCAACTTAAATGTGAGTGACTTTAACCCCAAGGAGAAAACGCTTTTATTCTGGGTAAAGGCAAGGGTAGCCAGAAGGATATTCTTGATCTATCGGATAAAACGGCAATGGCGATCGCCGACTGGATTAAAGCTTGTAAGAAAAAACGGGGTAATGACCCGCTTTTTACGGTGCTGGCTTATCACAAGAATGGCGCGAGATTAACCGGGGAGGCAATCAGGCGATTGGTGGATGGGCTATGTCAGCAAGCCGGAATTACTAAGAAAATGTCACCCCATCGCATCCGCCACAGTGCGATTACTACAGTTTTGGATCTCAATAATGGCAACTACCGCGCAACTCAGCGATTCAGCAGACACGCACAAGTGCAGACGGTATTGAAATATGATGATAACCGTCAGCGTTTGCAAAAGCAGATGAGTGATTCGATATCAGAATTGATTTAGGAAATAGGGGTGAAGTTTAGCTGCATCCAGAAAAGTAATTTCTGAACATTTATGAGAAAAATATACCAAGTTTTCAGCATCCTGTCTACGTGGGATAAACCTGTACCAATTAAAGCCTCTGAAATTTAGAAGCTTCAAACCCTTGCTGTACCGTATAAAAAAGCTGTACCAAATAGCTTATAGGTTAATTGGTACATCGAGAATTGGTAAGATATCGAATTTCAGAATGCTTACCCAGTAAAGGTTACAGCCTTAGCGTAACTATCTGTACGATTGCTCATTTGACCCCAGTTCCTACATTATTCGCGATTATTCCGCGCGAATAATTTTTCTGGCTTTGTAGGATAGGCATCTTGCCTGTCGGTTGTATTTCAGGGGCGGGCAAGATGCTACAAGAATCATACCTTCATTCAGCAATGCCAATCTATCTATTTACTGGTAACTGTTGCGGAACTGAGAAAGGCTTGAAAGGCTTGAATGTGTTGATATCAACACAGTTAGTATTATCTAGTTTGACCCTAAGTTCAGAACTGAAAGTGACTAACTGCTCGACAAGAGCCTGGCGATCAGTTAAACAACCTTTAATCACCATGAGTTCACCCAAAGTCCACTCATAAAGATTTCTGTCTGAGTTGTTGATGAACGCAGTCAACTCGTTTCTAATTCTCAAAATTTGGTTGAGCAGTTCATCCATCTTGACGTTGATGATATTCGCAATTTGAATATTGAACGATTCTCTATTGCCAATGATAGCTATTAATTCATCAACGTACTGTCTCACCAGAGTGATGAATGTTTGATTCCATTCATTACGGACGTTCTCAATCTTGATGTCAATGTCTCTGTAGATATTGCTAATCTTGTTGTTAATTTCCGTACTATTAACAACAAAATTGAGAACTCGGTTGTTAATTTCAGGACTATTGATAACAAGGCTCTCAATCGTTTGGTGAATTTGAGAATTATCGATAAAGATATTTTGAATCTTCTGAGTTAATTGCTCATTCTCAAAGATTTGATTAATGAAGACGTTATTGTTGGTGACATTGTACTGTAAGCGTTGGTCTACATATTGATTCAGTTCAGTATTATTGTTGATAATGCTATGGGTAATCTGGTTGATATTATTGCGAATATTTTGCTCGAAAGAATGATTTAATTGCTGATTAACGTACTGGTTAAGTTCCTGCTTATTGATGATGTTGCTGATAATTAAGCCGATGTTGTTGCGAATTTGTTGTTCAAAATTTTGGTCAAAATAGAGGTTGATTTGTTGGTTAATTTTGTTTGATATCTGAACGTTAATCTTATCTTCCAATATCCGCTCTAAGTAATAGTCAGACCAACCTTGCAAGTTCTGTCTCAAGCTCAACTCTACCTGTTCTAGATAAGCATCCATCGAAAACTTAACTTTTGCAATTTCTATGGACAGGCTCTTGAAGTGCTGTTCGTAATTCTTGAACAGTAATTGTTCAAGTTGCTCCCAATACTTATTTTCTAGCGTTATATCAATTTTCTCTGTTACTTTGATAGAGCTATCAATCTGTTTTAATTGCTCTTCCCACTTTTTCTTAAATTCCTCTTCTTCAAACCGGAATGTGAAGTCAAACGTATAATTTTCTTGCCGCCGTTCTATATCTTTCTGTTCTTCCTCTATAGAACTAGAAATGTTATTTTCCCACTGTTGCCGTTTTTCATTTATTTCAGCATCGCTCATTTGCTCTATTGTCAGAATAATCTGCCCTTCGTTATCTTCTTTGTAGGTGTCAAAAAATAAACCTGTCAGTGTAGTTTTTCTTTGACTTCTAAAACTACTTCCTCCTTAAGTCCATTTAATGAAACCCAAGTTTCGTCAGTTTCAACACCAGTCAGTTTTGTAATAAATTTTCCGCCTTTGAGCAACATTAAAGCCCAAGGTTCTATATTAAACTTTTGCTATCTGACCAATAGCTGGCATTGCCTTCACGAATTTTGATGCGATAACTACCTGGATTCAACTCAATCAAGTTAGAACCAGATTGTTTGAGATTAGAAAGGTAATTATTGTCAATAACATAACAGTTACGTTTGCTGTCTACTGTTAAGCTTACTGGGTTAAAAAATGCTTGTCGCTTGTAATTAAGAGGTCAATTGAACCATTATTATCTTCATTGTTAAAATCAAAAATAAAGCATTGAGAACTGCTCTTTCTTTGACTTCAAGCTTTAAAGTATCATTGTAACCATTGAGCGTCGTCCATGTTGCGCCTACCTCAAAACCTGTAGACCTGTTAATAAATGTACTGCCGTTATCTCCATATATCCACAGTAAAACAAAAGGTTCTCCAGATGTTGTGGTATTGCTGTGGCTATATCTACCTCTAATAATCCTGATATCAAAAGTGCCTTTTTCAAAAACAAAAGATGTTGCAACATTTTGTTGCATATTTTTCATTTGGTTAGCGTCGATAACATAACAATTTGTTTTGGTATCAATGGTTAGAGTATTCATGCTTACCTCTTTAACATTTTTAGTTTCTTGAGTAAATTTCGTCTTGGCAGATTTTTGTTCTGGTTTTACTTCTGGAATAATTTCAGTTACTACTGCCTTAGCTAATTCATCAATGAGTTTTAGCTGTTCTAGAGCGTTGCTAAACAAGGGAACACAACGATATTTAAGATAGTGTAATAAGAGTTGAACAGGAGATCTCAGCATTTCTTTTGCTTTGGAATAGGATAATGTTTGTTCCTGTACTGCGTAGACGCTTTGCGGTGAGGCAGTTCAAGTCTTATCTTCGTTCGCGGAGCGTGTCGTAGACAGAGGCTGCGCCTTCGCGAAGCGTCCCGTAGGGAAGGCGGTTCCCGTCGAGTCGAAACTGCCGAAGCCGTTCTCGTTCGCGCCAGCGTCCCGTAGGAAAAGAGTAGGGCTTGTCGCAGACATCGCTAATCACCCATGCAAGAATATCTTGAGTGCAGTGATTCACCACCGTCAAAAGCCAAATCTTATTTTTCTTACTCCGACAAAGGTTTCTAATTTATCGAGTTCTCCTATTTGTGGCATATCAGTATACTCTGGAGTATCGGGTAATTCTTTCCCTACGAGTTTTACCCAATGATTTACAAGTGTGGTGTGCGCCATTCACAGTTCAATTGCACGATAAATTATGCTATTGACGTACATTTTAGACATTGTTGTTTGATTTCATCTGAGTTACCGGATACTACTTCATATACATCAATAAATTCATGTCTACAATACACAAATGTGATTCTGTTTACCTCTTTTTTCCCATTATTCCTGTTATTAAAATATTCGAACCTTGGTCAATTCATGCGGACTCACATCAATTCATATCGCTATTAAGTAACACATGTTCTAGCTATATATTGCAGGTTAAGAGTTAATTATTTGCGGAACCTCTGTCTATAGAAGTATTAGAGATAATTTGTTTGTATAATAGTATCCAAAAATATTTTTTAAAATATTTATGAACTGGCATTAAAGCTTAACCGTTAGTATAGATAGGGGCGTGAGTATCAACGGAACAGAAAACCGAGAGCAGAAAAAATCTTGAAAAATCAACCATTCAGCCATAACTTTTAATTTGTCATCTGTAACTTTAATTGCACGACTATTGATGCTGATTACGAAGGACACTCACTTTCAATGCTGCAAAAAATCGCTCACGCTATCAATCAATGGGTAGAGATTCAACTTACTCTCATAGAATAAGTATGAGTAACTGGATGCGAATATGGAAACCTTCATAAGTCAAACAGTATCTAAGAAACAAGCCATCTCCCTTGATAATAAAAAACCTCGGTGTTGAGTACCGAGGCTGATTCTTGAAGCCCGAATGACGATGAGATGCAGCGATACCGAAATCAAAAAATTTTAGCTAACACTAATACCGACTAAAACTAGAGCAGTAACTATTAAAGTAGCGAACACGCCTTGTATAAGGTATCTACGTTGTTCCTAAATTGCTGGGTATTCAGCGTAGTACATCTTGGGTTCAGTTGCGTAGTTATTCAGAACGCCGTCCTCGTTATTAACACTCTCTTATGAGTAGGCGCGATCGCCTTGCCCGTTTGTCGGCAATTGAGCCTTTGACGACATTTTTATTAGAGAGGAACAAGCCCAAGGGAATAAGTACGATCACAAGGGCTAAGTAAATCACGTTAGGCGATCGCCCCAGCCAGACATCTAAACCGTAAAGGGCGCTCACTTTCTTAAGCTGGATACCAACTTAAAAAAGGAGAACTTTTTTCTTAATATCTTTGCAACTACTCACTACGGCTGATTTTAGTAATTAGCCTTCGGATCTGGCTAACTTTCGCGTACAAGTTCGACGTAGCAATGGTTTTAGCTTATTTCTGTCAGTTTAAACCTCGTTAGTCCGACTGGAGAAGGCTTAAGCGACTTTTTCGCGTAACCGAGCTTGGAGAACCGAATCTGTTCACTTAAGACTCTTTCTCTTAAT
Organism: Nostoc sp. MS1; assembly: GCF_019976755.1. Taxonomy (NCBI): domain Bacteria; kingdom Bacillati; phylum Cyanobacteriota; class Cyanophyceae; order Nostocales; family Nostocaceae; genus Nostoc; species Nostoc sp. MS1. Next base: position 32,799 of record NZ_AP023444.1, on the reverse strand, counting down.
TTTAATTACTCCGGTACCGATTACTAGACCGATGACTCCGGCGATGCCTGACGGTTCTGGAACCGGGGTCGCCGATGAGGTTTCATAGGTGACTAATAATTGGGGTACGAGTGCTGGAGATGCCTCGCGCGAGTAAAAGCTCGGAAGGTAGTAGCCGCGCTTTCATCTCCTTGTAGTAACCATCCGAAATTCGCGGACGGGTTATTTAGCCAGCTCTGTACGTCGGAAACCAAAGCGCCGTGGAACTCCAAGTATAGCTTTATTGAGAGTCTGACCGACTGTCGCGGTCGCGCTAGAGTACTACTAAAATCGCCTCCCGGTGTTCCCCAGGGAAGGGTATTAAAGGAGCGAAAGTTCCAGGTCGCGTCTCCCGGATTAGCCGGATTTCCCTGACCGCTCCCCGCTATGGGTTGTCCCGCCACACCTACTGTTCCCTCGTTCCAAGAGTCGTTAACTCGAAACAGAGAGATGTTCCGGGGCGTTGCGTCACCACCACCTCCTCCCCATTTTCCCGGCTACTTGTCCGAGAAATAGAGTAAGTTGCGCCCCGGTAATCGTCGCTCCCACCTTATATTGCCAGCGATATCGAACCCGATCAAGCCGCGTCGGGGCGAATTCTGTCCATTATTTCCCGCGAATATTCCCTGTCCAAGTCCCAAGCTATTGTTGGGGTTGTTCTGGAATAGAGTTGTATCACGGTTAGCACCGATGGTAACCGTAGCTGCCTCTACTGAAAAGTAAGACTGGAAGCGACGAACATAACCGCAGTAGTCGGTAAAATCAAAAATTTGAGTGAATTGATCCGCATAGTCTCCGAGCGGGCTTTGCCCACTTGATAAAATACATTACACAAATTCGGTTAGGGAAGATTTTTGATTGAAGCTAAAAAAAAAGCTATAGAGAGTATAAAATTTTCTCAAGTATCTAAAGTTGTCAATTATTTAGCATTTTATATCTCTTTTTAATCAGTATTAACTGAGTTTATAACTGACTAATCAGTTACAAGAAATTACTAAATTACGTTGCTGTTTCAACATCAGCATTAGCATCATTTCTGATTTTTTAAACTGAGCTTTAGCTTGCTGTGTCTTTATTTCATCTAGAAGTAACTTTTACTTAGTTGAGTTTAAATTACTTTTTAATGTTTCCTGAACTGCTTTACTTTGTGTTGATATATCAGAAGATATAGATTTTTATCTGTATTTTGTTCCACAGTAGAACTAGCTACATTTTCTTGCTGTTTAGAAACTGGGGTTGATGGTATATTTGCTTTTACGCTACTACTGTTAATATTGCTAGAACAGGCTGTTAAACAAAATCCAAGTAAAGCTTGACAAAGAAAAATTAACACTAATCTATTTCTCATATATGGAGAACCTAAATTACAAGATGCCTGTTAAACAAAATAAGGCATTAATTTATACTCCCCGCCTGTTGTACAGTAACTCAAGAAATAACCATCGAATCTACTGATAAAAAGTAAAAGTAATATGTAATTTATCTATGCAAGCCAATACTGAGCAAGAAGGTTATGCTGTCGCACCCCGATAAAACCCTTACTATTCCTTAGCTCTTGACAACCCTTGGTAAGAAATTAATTGCTCTGTTTCTTAATGCTGTGCAAAATCACAATACTTTCGATGTGAATGTGTCATGAAAGTTAGCTGTTGATGAATCACTCTAACTAATCTCCACGACTTATACTAAGGTTCTTTCCCCAATTGGCTGATGATACAAAACCATTAGCTGACTTGCATTTAAAGCTTCTACTGCGTAAGTTTGTCCTGTTAGGTCACTAAATTCTACTTCAAACACTTCTCCTTCATATTCGTCTACAATCACCCCTACTTGACCGCGATATAATTCCAACTCTGGTAAGTCTTCGGTTAGGGCAACAACATCTAATAATTTCATGATTGTTACTAAATTTCCACCAAAGAACGAACACTCAAAATTTCATGATTTCTCAGTGGCTTAATGTCAGTTATCGGAACGATGACAACAGCTATTGATTCACCAGTTGCATTGAATACTTCTAAAACACATCCATCTGCGCCATTGCCCGGATGAGGTACAAAATCAATTAAAGTGGCGACATCACCTTTTTTAATTGATATTCGTCTAAGTCACAATTTAAAGCGACTCGCTGGTATAGTTCAAAGTTCATTTACAGACTCCTTGTTAGGTTTGAGGGTAATAAACTGAAACTTGCCGTCAACCGCCCTTTGCAGCCAAACTGTGATTACTGCTAAGTTTCGCTCGTTTATCCCGATTAAGTGACCAGTGACGCGGTAGAACACCCCATATTCATTATCTCTGTCTTTTATTGCTGGTGTTGTATCTGCCAGTTGACGAATTGCTGCTTTTAATAGTTCTGGGTTGTCAGGTGTAAATCCCGCTTGGGCGAGAAACTTTGATTTATCGTCTTGTTCTCTTGGTACTAATAAGTAGCGGGTGATTTTTTCGTCGGCAATAATCGCATCAGGGGAATTTTCATCTCTCATCACACCACAGTTTCCGGCAACACTTAATCTTTAATCAACTTAAGTAAAATCTCTTCTAATACGAGATAGCGCCTGTTGTAAACCTTCACTATGAATCCAACCAACAAAGCCGCCATAAATCATTCTGTCATTGCGATCGCCTAAAAAACATGGTCAACACCAACGGGGTTTTTCCATGTTCTCACCACTGTTCCATCCCTCAGCCTCATAATGGGATGAGAACTTACAAAATCTCTGTGGTGTGCGCGAGTAATGCCTGGGACGCTTTCTAAAATAGCGATCGCCTCAGTTGCATCATCTGTGGTAATAGAATTAACCACTGTTGCACAACCGCATCCATCCGTTACAGTTGTCTTGAGCCTATCTTTCATGTCGCCATCAAACAGCACTAAAGACTCAATCTCTTCTAGCAAGAAACCATGTGGCTCAGTCTGTCGGCGCTGGCAGTAAATCTCTGTCAGAAAATCTTCTAAACTGACTTTCGCTAAGGCATCAGTAATCAAACCTGTCAGCCCCAAAACAGCAATTCCACCTAACATCCCCGCAGGGCCACCCAGAAATGCTAAAGCGGCGGTGATAGCAGCCGCACCTGTAAAACCTGTGGTTGCCATTGTGATTACCAAGATTACCCCAGGCAGACCCAGTGCAGATACTTTTTGACGACTTCATCCATTTCCTGCCACCTCAAGACAAGATTGACTCTGAAGTCTTTTCTAACACTTCTAACGCATAAACTTGAGTAATTAAAATTTTCCGAGTTGAAAAATGCTTTTTGTAAGGTACAATCCGCCATCATAACTGAATGGGACTGCAATGATTATTACTATCGCATCGTTTAAAGGGGGTGTAGGAAAATCTACCACAGCGATTCATCTCGCCGCCTACCTTGCTACTAAAGGTAAAACTGTACTCGCTGATGGTGATCTTAATCGCTCTGTATTGCATTGGTTTGAGCGTGGTAAAAGTCCTTTCAATGTTTACGATCATAGCGAAATAGACCAAGCTGATGATTTTGAACATCTTGTTATTGACACTCCCGCCCGTCCTGCTAGTGATGAGTTGAAAGCATTAGCCAAATCTAGTGATTTACTGATAATTCCCACCCATCCCAGCACTTTCGCTTTAGAAGCGTTGATTGAAACTGTGGGAGAACTAAATGAATTACCACCAGGACGTTTTAAAGTTCTATTGACTTGTGTCCCTCCTTCCCCAGCCGTGACGGATACAAAGCCAAAGAAAGTCTTGAAAAATTTGGCTTACCCTTGTTTAAAACTTGGATCAGAAGAATGGCAGTTTACCTGAAAGCTGAAAATTTTGGAGTTCCAGTTTATATGGTAAAAGACGCTCGTGCTTCTGATGCCTGGAGCGATTATGAGGCAGTGGGCAAGGAAATTTTCTCATGACCAATTTCGATAAAATTCTGAAGTCGCCCAAAAACGACAAGGGCAATCTCAAACACTAAAGCTTCAAGACTCTACAGTTTCACTGGAGCAGATTAAAGACCGTGAGCAGGATACCCGACCTTTAAATCCAAAGCACGTTGAATCTTTGGCAGAGTCAATTGCTGTTTTGGGACTGATAGAGCCATTGGTAATAGACAATCAATTTAGGTTACTAGCTGGAGGGCATCGGTTAGCCGCAATTCGATTGTTAAAGGAACAGCAGGTAGACAAGTATCTTTATCAGTTCCCAGACAATCGTATTCCTATCAGGATGTTGCCTTTTGATGCAGAGTCTGACCCTGATTTGGCATTACAGGTAGAGATAGCAGAGAACGAGCAACGTAGGGACTATACACCAAACGAAGTGAAAGTGATCGCCGACCGTCTACGCACTGCTGGATTTATTGACGTAAAGGGAAGGCCCAAGAAAGGACAAAACCTTTAATGCCTGCCCTAGCAGTCGTAGTAGGTAAAACCTGCGTACAGTACAAAGATACCTTGAATCCAACCAAAATACTGACCAACAGAAAAGTACGACAGGTGTCGTACTTTTAAAACAAGCGTCAACTAAGCTCAAGCAGTGGCAACAAATTGAGCCGAAAACACCGCAGGAGAGAGCTTTAGCTAAACGTCTGCCAGAAATCATGAACTTGATTGAGAATGTTTTGAATAACGAGCAATAAACAGATGAACCTGAACTCAAAGCAAAATACTAACCCTGAGAAAAGTACGACAGATGTCGTACTTTTAAGGTAAGTATTAACTGAACTAAATCAGTAACAACAAATTCATCTGGAAACAGGTTAGCCAAAATGGATGGCTGATGGAGAAACTATGTTAACTGGTACTGGCATCCACGGTTGAATAAAGCTGGGTAAATGCTCCACAAAATGATCGGGGACATGACAATAAACTTTTCTAATTCCGACTTCGCTAATTTTTACACCAATATTAGTAAATCTCTCCCAATCATCGACCATTTCAGAGTAAGTATTACTGCCATCCCCAAAATGTTTTTTAAACACATGACAGGGAAACGAAGTAGTGTAATATTTAGCTGCACTACACCGTTTACTAGAATCTACTTCCTCTTCTTCACTATCCAAATCTATGTAGTCATAATCCTTTTTAACGCTCTTTTATGCCTCTGGGGAAAGAAAAATCAGCTAAAATCCGGGAATTTAGGGAATTTCTTGAGAAATATAAATAATCAGGCGGTGGGGTGTCGGAAAATGGGGAAGCAAGTAAACATATCCTAGCGTGGTAAAACTTACTAGAGAAGAGCGGAAATGCTGTAATCTTGACCTTGTAGCGAAATAATGGCGCAAAAACTTGGCAAGAAAAAGTCTAAAACCAGAGGCAACATCGTTTAAAGTACTCGATTGTATTCAAAAAAATGCCCTTCGTGCGGTCAAGCAATGTGGAATGAATACAATAATCCTCGACATATAGAACCCATTTGATATCTTTTGGTGATTGAGTAGAATCAACAGAAATTAGGTGCATGGAAGCAGATCAGGATTGAAAATGGGTTATTCAAGCGATTTGACAGACAAAGAGTGGGAAATAATTGAGCCATTATTGCCGACGAAGAAGAAAACCAGACCCCCTGTGTGGACAAAGCGGCAAATCCTTAACGGTATACTTTATCAACTGAAGAATGGTTGTAATTGGGCTGACTTACCTAGAGATATGCCGCCATATTCAACAGTATTCTGGTATTACCAGCAGTGGTGTGAAGGGGACATCCTGACGAAAATCATGACGGGAGCAACGCGATTTTGTGAAGTCGGATCAAAATCAAGCGATCGCTAAAAATCATACTTAATTTAATAGTGATTTTATTTACAAATAAAATATTGATTTACACGAAAAATCATCTTGATGAGATATCTCAAAAAGATTGCTAGCAAGTCATTTGAGGATTATTTCCAAAAATCTCTGCAACAAGTCTTTGATACTTAGTATCAATTACGGCAGAAAATAAATTGAAGGCAGAATTAAAGTATAAAATTTATCAACCAGTTTGGGGTTTGATAAAAGAATTAAAGATAGAATCACAAAAATTATCCCAACTTTTAGCTATCCATTGACAACGCAGATGTAACATAATTTCTGCATTATTTTGTAACCAAAACTTACTGTTTCCTTTCATGCGTAAATTAACAACTTGACGAATTAAACTTTCAACTGCACCACTACCGAGAGGTAATTTTCGAGCTGCAACTTCGTTATATTTTAAAAGCCTCCTTCTATACGCTTTTAAAATATAATTTCGCTCTCTTACCATAATTTTACAGCGCTCTCCTGTTGCCTCGGAAATAAATTCACCCATATTTCTCATTAAATCTAGTGCCTGACCTTTCTTTAAAATTTTCCGAGATTTTTAAACCAGGATTGACGCTCATTATCTGTACTAAAAGCGGCATCAGCAAAATCTTGTAAATGTGATGCTGCGTGATAAAAGTCTAATAATTGATAAGTTTCAAGTGGGCATTTTAATTTTTTTAGTAAAAGAGGAATGTGTATCCATATCCACTCTGCACCATCAGCAATCAATAACACCTGCTTGGCTTCACTTATACCCAAATTTACTAAATACATCTCTAAAATTTTGAGGAATTCTTTATAACCTGAATATGTGCCATCATTCGTAATAGGTATTGTCGATGTCCTAATTTTTTTACCTTCTTCATTTACTACATAAATTGTTAGTAACTTTGGCTCCATCCATTCACCAACAAAGCCATGACGGTTTGTTTTCTTACTGCGTCTACCTTTTTATTAAACCTAATTTTAGTTCTTCCACCATCTACAGCGATTACAACTCGTTGGCTTTTGAGAACATTACTATTAGATAAGTGGTTCATCTCCAGATTTAATATTTTTGATTGGCGTAGATTAATACCAATTTCACCAAAAAGGTAAGTCAGGCGTTCGATTCGTTTTAAACTAACATTTATTCCCCAATCCGTTAGCGTCGAACGTGCTGCATCGAAAGAACTAGCGATCGCACCATATTTTGCGATTATTGACCAGACTAGAGGGGTAATACCTTCAGACATCCCTAGCCACTTTAAAACGGACAAAATCCTTGATTTGAAGTTTTTATTTTTGGCTCATTGAGCAGAGGATTATCAGATTCTTTACTTGTGGGATTCCGTTCAAGTACATAAGGTAAAGTTAAAGTTACTTCGACGTTTCCAATTGTTACTATTTTTCGCTTTTTAGAACCATGTTTTTGTGTATTTAAATTTCTCCATCCCTGTGTTTGACTAACAGAATAGTTTAGGATTTTTGGGGATACGGAAAGATTATATAATAAAACAGCTATACATTGACCTGCTAAAATCATTGCCTGTTCTCTAATTTCTTTTTCTCGTTCTCTCAGCTTTTTCCATCCCACTCTGTGATATTTGTAAATTCTAAAAGTTTTGTGACCTGTAAGTGAAAACTTTTAACTGACTTGTTTAAATCAAGAGTTGCACTTATATTTTTTGCCATAAAAGGTAGACGTTAAAACTCTGGAAAGATTACTTAACCGGAATCCTACCTTGTTTTTGACCTTTATAAATTTTTGCACACATCACCAGACTTGAAATTGGTTGATAGCTTACGTATTAATACGGCTTCTAATATAAGAAATATTTTTAGTACTGAAGAAAGTTGTTAGCGATCGCTGGTTTTTGATCCCACCTCACCAAATCGCGTTGCTCCCATCATGACTGAGTTGCATCAGCAGGTGCGGGAACAAGTAAAAAAACCGCAGTGGACGACTCTAATCATGATTGACTCACAAGCGGTGAAAAATACTTGTAACGCCAGTGTTGAGTCGAAAGGGTTTTGCTTTTACAAATGCACTAATGGCATCAAAAGACATTTGGCAGTGGATATCTTAGGCTTCCCTTTCTTTACCCACTGCACCAAAGCTAATGTATCTGATGACCAAGGGTTAATTGAAATGCTCTCGAAAAACATTGATTACTTCAAATCTAAACCTGTGGAGCAACCCATGACGACTATTCTGGTAGATAACGGCTATCATCCTGATCAATTGACACAAGCCTTGGAACAGATTTACCCAGAGATTATGACTAAAATTCAATTTGAACTTTCAGCCAAACCATCAAAAGCACAGAAACAGACGAAAGGACTATCTGGATTTGTGCCTGTTGCTGCCAGATGGGTCATTGAAAGATCGAATGCTTGGGTGGAGAGATGTAAAAGTTTAGTCAAAAATTTCGACCGCACACTCGAACGTTCCAATGCCAAGCTCAAGCTATGTTTTATTCGGCTAATGCTCAAACGGCTAGCTGTCGCAGATACCGCCTGAAAAGATATCAAATGGGTTCTATAAGAACGTTAAATGGGGTAGTAGAACTACAGCTAAAAATTCGTCGATGTCAAAATAAGTCATGTCTCTTGTACAAAAAAGTATATCGACCAGAGCAAGAAGGTTCTTTAGCTCTACCACAAAATGAATTTGGTTTGGATGTGATTGCTTATATAGGAGCATTACGCTATCAGGAACATAGAAGCGTTCCCCAAATACACGCTCACCTTGAATTAAAAGGTATATGTATAAGTCAACGAACGGTCACGCACCTAATTGACAGATATGACGAGTTACTTTCTTTATGGCTAAAAAGACCATAAAAGGTTAAAAGCAATAGTGGCTAATCAAGGACGGGTGATATTAGCTATCGATGGAATGCAGCCAGAAATTGGACATGAGGTATTATGGGTAATTCGAGATTGTTTATCAGGAGAAATCTTACTAGCTAAAACCTTATTATCATCAAGGAATGAAGATTTAGTGGCGTTATTATTAGAAGTAACTAATACCCTAAATGTACCAATTGATGGAGTTGTTAGTGATGGGCAACAATCAATTCGCAAAGCTGTTGGGTTAGCATTACCTAGAATTGCTCACGGTTTATGTCATTACCATTACCTGAAAGAAGCAATTAAACCCATATATGAGGCGGATAGACATGCAAAAAAAGAATTGAAAAAAAAAAAAGTTAGAGGATTACGAGAAATTGAACGTAGTGTTACCAATGAAGATCAGGATTTGGTGACTATTATTGAAGATGACTGCTCGGCAGTCCGTAGTTCTATAACCAATGATGGTCATCCACCGTTGGAGGCATCTGGATTAAAGTTACAAGAAAATTTGACTTTGATAGAACAAAGCTTAGAACGGATGGAAAAAAAAGTGTTTTACCACCGCCCTTAGTCAACCTAAAACACCTTCTAGCTAAGGGATTATCTGCGACTGCATCTTTATTTTCACCTGTGAGGGTTGCATATGGGTGGGTTGATAAAGCTAGTAATATTCTCAATAATAAAATAGGTCTTGATGCTGCTGGTGTCAAACAAAGTTATCATCAACTGTTGACAGAAATGTCTCAACAAAAGCAGAAAGCGGGTACCCTGAACACTGCAATCGACAACTTTATAAAACCACCCACAGCTACTGGTCTGGACTTTTTCATTGTTATGAAATTGAAGATTTTCCTAGAACTAATAATGACTTAGAACACGCTTTTGGTATGCTACGTCACCATCAACGTCGTTGTACTGGTCGTAAGGTTGCCCCCTCATCCCTTGTTATTCGTGGTTCTGTCAAACTTGCCTGCGCGATCGCTACTAAACTTCATTCTTTTACCGCATCTGATTTAGCACAAGTTGATATCATTACTTGGCTCGAATTACGCTCTCAATTGCAAAAACACCACAAAGCCAGAATTGAACAGTATCGATTTCGCCGAGACCCCAAGGGTTACTTGGCTAATTTAGAGAGTCGTCTTCTCTAGTAAGTTTTACCACACTAGAACATATCTGTGAAAAAAATCAAGATATGGCACACATTACAGGTAACATGATTAAGCAACAAAATCATGTTTTAAGTGAATAAAAAAACTACTAAAAAAGCCTTAAACCCTAACTGGGGAGGATATAGAGAAAAATCTGGCAGGAAATCTACCTGGAATCATAAACAAACAAGCACAATCCGTATACCAAAAGCACTAGAGCAGGAAGTGATGAGGTATGCACGATATTTAGATGCAGGATTGGGACTTAATAATGAAACAGATTCAATTCAGGGGGATGATTTTGTGACTGAATCAAATTTGACAGTTGTAGATAGGATTAACCACGAATTTGAAGATGAAATAAATTCAAGTTCACAGACAATAAACGCGCTCAACACTACTGACCAACTTGAGACAGTGACAGAATCAAGTTTTGAGAGTTATCCGATGCCATCGTTCATGGATGCTATATTTCTAGCAAGAGAAATTGTGCAGCAGAAAAAGTGTGCGCGAATATCCTTAGCTAAATTTATATCTAAGTTTTATTTAACACCTGTAAATAGTGAATCCTTAAGAAGTTATCCTTGAATTACCTGATGGTTTATCCCGAATCCACGATGATATAACCTTGGAATTGATTCATTATCTCTATCAATTTCTGAAATCCTGACTGTAATTTAGGGTTAAGAAAAACGATTAACCAAGGTTTAATTAAGTTCCCGAATATGTATGGTTGAATAACTAATCTTAAATTGTTTAAAGTAGACTTCCAGCCCAAATTAAAATCCCACCATTTATGATTGCTAAAATTCTCTGGTTCTGTTGATATTGGTGATGAACTTTGTTCATTGCAGCTTTCACTATCAGATTCATTTCTAGCGTGGGCTTGTAGACTTACTAAGAAATAAGCACTCATAACTAGTTCCCACCATTTTTCTATCTGGTGATAATTAGTAAGCCTAAAGTCAGCCCATCCTAGTTCATTTTTACCTTGTTTAAAAGCATACTCTACCCAATTACGAAATCCATAAAGGTTGCCTAATTGGTCAGCCATATCACTTTTCAAGTTTGTTTTGACATACCATGTCTGATTTTTTGGTAAAGTCTCTGGGTCATTAGTGATTCGCCAATATGTTATGAGATTTGAGTCACCACAAGTTATTTCTTGTATATATCTTTTTTGAGTCTTTTTATCACTAAATACACGCTCAAACTCTTGCCATACATCATATATAGCTTCCGCTTCTGGTACGCTAAATCTGGCATGATTACTTCTTATAGCAAGTAAATAAGGTTTTTCATGCTTATCTAATGCTGCAATGAATGTTGGACTTTCGCCATACAAACTATCAGCTAAAACCAAGTCAAACTTAAATCCACATTTCAGCAGTGTTTCAATTATTTCTACTGCCAATTGTGGTTTGGTTTTATATACTCCACCTTCTTCTAATCTCTTCCTTGGTTTATATATTAGAAATATTAACGGAAATGTCAATTCTCCCAACACTCCATAGGCATTCACGCTTACTATCCCATTATCCACTTTCCCTAAATTTCCAATATATTGTCTTGCTACATAATCAGTAGTAGAACCTTTCTTTTTATCTCCGGTTTCATCAATTACCAACTTAAATGAACGTCCCTGCAACATTTTTAGAGTTAGTTCTAATCTTCTATCTCGTAACACTGCTACTGACCAAGGTGATTCTGTCAAAAAGTTCTGTAATGGTTGCGCGTCATGTAACCCCACCACCTTGGCGATTTCTGGTAAAGTTTTACGCTTGATATCAGATAACATCCCTACATGTAGATGTTTGAAGTTCTCAAATGTCCTTACTTCTGAAAATAAGTCTCTATACGCATCGCAATACTCATCTACCACGGTGATAGTCGAAGTAGCATTTCTTGAACCCAATTCTATACCCCTGGTAGGTTAATCTTCTAGTAATTAATTATACTCTCATAAGAGTCATAAAAGAGCGTTAAAGACGTACTCTTATCAAGCTTGAGGTTGGTTTTCAGGTATGGTATCAACCCATTGATTTGCTTGACTAAACCACCAAATTCCAAAACACAACCAAGCATAGTGCCACTAAAACAGTACAGTCCAGTGTCACTACCAAACTTGTGTTTTAGCTCTCCCGGCGTTAATCCCCCATTACGGCTGGTAACTTGTTTTAAACTGACCGTTCTTAGAGAAAGCCATTCTCGAATAATTGTTTTTAATCGGCTGTCAGCTAATTGGTAGGAAACTCCAGTGTCTGAAAGTATATGGCAGCCAGACCCCGCGTATAGCATTTACTATCTACCCCAAATTTGAATTTTATCTGCTGCAACTAGAGCTAAATCTTAGCCACGGCTACAAAATGTGAATCAAATTACTGATCTTGAATCTTTTATACATTTTAAAAGAACAGACATGGATAAGAAAAAATAAAGAAGGGATGATTTCTCAATCCTATACACACTAATGAATTTGGAGAAAATCAATGTCAATTTATGTAGGCAACCTCTCTTACGATGTTACGGAAGAAGATATCAGAGGTGTTTTTGCTGAATATGGTACTGTAAAGCGGGTTCAAGTACCACAAGACCGGGAAACAGGTCGTCCGCGAGGCTTCGCTTTCGTGGAAATGGGAACAGATGCAGAAGAAAATGCTGCTATTGATGGTCTTGATGGTGCTGAATGGATGGGGCGTGACCTCAAAGTTAACAAAGCCAAGCCCAAAGAAGACAGAGGTTCGTCTGGTGGTAGACGTGGCGGATATAGTGGTGGTGGTGGACGCGGACGCTACTAAGCTTTGAAACCGGATTGAAAGAGAAAGCGAATTTTTCCGCCATTGATGAAATCAATTTACTAGGAGAGAGAATGACCCAAATTATAGTGGGTGAAAATGAACATCTTGAGTCAGCGTTACGCCGATTTAAACGAGAAGTTTCTAAAGCCGGAATTTTTCAAGACATGAGAAAGCATCGTCACTTTGAAACGCCTATTGAGAAATCTAAGCGCAAAAAACAAGCCTTACAAAAGCAGGGTAAAAGACGTTTCCGCACTTGACAACCCAGCAATTCTCATTTTGAAATAAATAGGGTATTAATCGCCATTTTGAAATTGAAAACGTAGTATAAAATAATTAGTTTTTCAGGGAAATAACCCTTTTAGGGGATGATTTGTATTCTCGCCAACCTGTTTGTACCTTGGTGCTACAACAAGGTTATAATTTTATTTTTGTTTGTCTGGAAACGTCACATAAAACTTTATATGAATGGCTAGAATTTTTAGAAAAAAGTGGAGAAGTTACAACTGTTGAAAAGAAACAATGGGATGGACGAAAAAATCTAATTTATCGTTATCGTTATGCTTCTAGAGTTCCTTTACGAAATGGAGACTCAAGTCTCGAAGCTAATTGGTGCGAAGTGACTGTTATTAATGAGAAAACACAGAAAATTATCTACAGAAATAATTGGATAACTAATCATAAGATCACCGAAAACAATGTTGAAGAGATTGTCAAAGCTGGACGCAGTAGATGGAAAGTTGAGAATGAAGGTAATAACGTTCTAAAAAATCACGGTTATAATTTAGAGCATAACTTTGGTCATGGTCAAAATCATCTGTGCGAGTTCTTATTGTCTTTAAATTTACTAGCTTTTTTATTTCATACTGTTTTAGATTTAGTCAATTCTACCTATCAAAAGATTCGTGAATTATTAGTAACTCGGACTAATTTCTTTAATGATATTCGTACCTTAATAAAATTTATCTGGTTTAAAAGTTGGTCGGAGCTTTTCTTATTTATTCTTACCGAATATGTCCCGATCACAAAAGCAAATTCTAGTTAAAAATGTCAAATTTTTGACAGGAGGTAAAGATTATTAATTGAGAGAATTTACAAAGTAGGTCTGAGTTTCAGCTATATTTATAAGTTGAAATCTATTTTTCATGGGCAGATTTTTTAAATTATTTCTCTTCAGCCAATTATCATGATTATTTTTCAAATAAATCATAATTAGACAGAAGTTTTCTAGGTAAATAAGAGGATTTTATATTCTTTTGTTTTCAAAATGAGAATTGCTGTTGACAACCGATATAGATATAAGTGAATGCCCTCATAGTATTTATGAGGGTTTTCTTTATGGAATTTAGCAGCAGTAAGCAAAATTTAAGCAATGGTAATTCTTACTAACTTCAAAGCTATATATGTCAACGATTACAGTCGCCAATGAGGGATACCTCTCTTGCGAAGCACTGCCTTTACTAAATAGCAACGGGTTGAGCAACATACTTGAAATACAGAAAAATGTATTAGAAACGTAATACTACAAGTTACTAAATCTGGAAATTAGAAAAGTGAGCAAGAAATGAGCAAGTTTTGGTCTGGAAAGTGAGTAGTAGGAGCAAATAAGCTGTGGAGCGCTTTGATAGTGGCCGCAGTCTTTTTTGAAATACAAATCAACTTGCTATTTTCACACCAACAATAGAGGCTAAATACCTCAAGGAGGGCAACTATGAGAAGAAATGCTCGGAGTATCACTTCTTTTATACCAACTGAAAGCAGATTATTCATAGATAAAGCAGTCCAAAATATGGTATTTTTTCCGATCAAGCGATCACTATGTTGGACTGGAGCTAGTCGTTTTTTTCGTCCCATAGTGGCATTTGTCGCTATTTTGCTCCTAGTCTTAATCTATGCAACCCCTAAAGCTTTGGCTTCAGATCACCAAGACACAACTTTTCTTGCCACTAAGCTCACTGCTGCGGATCTCACAGATTTGTTTGTGTTTGAGAGTCCGACAGACCCCAAAAATGTTGTCTTGGTCATGGATTTCGACCCTCTGATCGTTTCTGGTGAAATGAGACCATTCGATCCAAATGTTCTTTATCAGTTCAAGATTGATAATACTGGCGACAGTATTGAAGATGTCGTACTCCAATTCAATGTAAATGGTACAGGCAATAAGCAAACTGTTACAGTCCGAGGTCCAAGTCGTCCGATCACAGTAGGAACAGAGTCAGCTTTACTTCCGGTAAGTTGGACAGGGCAACTCAACCAAACATTCTCCGCATATAACGGCATGAAGTTCTTTGTTGGCACACGCAAAGACCCGTTCTTTTTCGATTTGGAACAGTTTTTCAAAATCATCCCAGATCGTAATTATAATTTTCAGCCTAATCCCAGTCCTCCCTTGCAAGTTCTTTCCTTTAGACCACCTGGACAAGCACAAGACACCCTAGCCCCATTCAATGTTCACTCAATTATTGCCGAGCTACCCAGAAAACTACTTGGTAGTGGCAAAATTGGTGTTTGGATGACAACTAGTGTTAAAACTCCTAGACTCCGAAACGGGAATTTTGCTCAGATTGAGCGGTTAGCAGTTCCAGCCCTGAATGAACTTTTTATGGACTTTAAAGCTCATAATAATAGTAATCTTCAGACACCAACTAAAGACGCTAGCAATCAATCCCAATTCATTCAAGCCTTTTTCAAAGCGATCGGCAGACCTCAAGGCATAGCCAATGCAGTTATCTCAGTGGCAATTCCTGATGTTATCCAAGCTGACCTTTCTAAACCCAGCGGTACTTATTTTGGTACTCAGTTAGGTAACAACTTTGGCGGTAGAAGACCAAAAGATGACGTAATTGATGTTACAGCATCTGTTGTCTTTGGTGATGCAGTTACAGGGATTACTGCTGGTAAAATTCCGGCACTAACTAGCGATAATGTTGGGCCTAATAATGCTAACTTTCTGTCTACTTTTCCTTATTTAGGTAATCCTTTGTAAGGGTGATGTATTTACGAACACTATGGCTGTTAGCGCTGACTACCCTACTGGTTTTACTAAGACCCTGTGATACACAAGCGCTAAGTTTAGGCTACGCCAATAGTAAGTTAGGCACATATTCCTTTCCAGTTCAACAGTCACAAGTAGTAAAGGATGCCGCTCTAGTCTTCCCTGATTATCTACAACGATCGCATATTATCAGCATCTATGAGGAGAAAGTTGCCCAATCTCCCGATTCCTCAATATTCTTACGTCTGTTAGCCGATCAATATTTGCGGCGCTTTCGAGAAGTTGGAGATATAGAAGATGTGTTACGAGCAGAACAAGCGGCACGTAGATCCCTGGTACTACAGCCGCGCCATAATGAAGTTTCTTCTATGCTCTTAGCATCAGCTTTACTATCTCAACATCAGTTTCGAGAAGCTTTAGATGTATTGAATAACTCATCTGTTGATAATGCCAAGATGGTTTCGCTAAAAGCATCAATTCAGATGGAATTGGGTGACTATGAAGCAACCTATCAACTCTTGCAAAACCTGACTGACGAAACAGCGAACTCTGTCCACAACGCGGTTGTCGCGCGTTATTTAGAGTTAACCGGCAATCTCACCTCGGCGCGAAAACTCCTAGATGAGGCTATGCAAGAGATGGACTCTTTCTACACGACGAGCGCAGAAACCCGTGCTTGGTTTCATATCCGGGCTGGGGATCTTGCTTTTGCAGCCGGGGATCTTGCCCTGTCTGAGCAGCGATATCGGGAGAGCTTTGACCTTTTCCCACAGCATATAGCTGCGTTTACAGGACTGGCCCGCCTCTATGCGGCACAGCATCGATGGCAGGATGTTCTAAATATCGCAAACCAGGGTATAGAACTGATGCCGTTGGTAGAAACGCTGGGGTATAAAGCAGATGCCCAACTAGCTCTAAAAGACCCAAAAGGCGCAGCTGAAACTGAAGATTTAATCGGGGTAGTCGCCTACCTGAGTAAGGTTAAAGGAATCTACGATCGCGCTTTAGCAGTCTACTACACCGAACACAGAATTCATTTAACAGAGGCGCTAGAGATTGCCCGTAGTGAAGTAGCAGTGCGAGACGATGTATATGCAGAGGATACATTGGCTTGGGCAGCTGCGGCTAATGGGGAATGGCAAGAAGCGCAAAAGGCAGCACAACGGGCAACTCGCTTTGGCACAGAAGATGCCTTGCTGCAATTTCATGCTGGCATGATTGCGCTTCACTTCGGTAATCGTGAGGAAGCAATAAAGCGATTAACTCAAGCTGTTAGCCTCAATCCTCAATTTCATCACAAGTATGCTGATGAAGCTCGTCAAGCCTTGGCTAACTTAGTACCCTCTGTCTCTTTTCCCACTCCTAACGCTATAGGGAGTTCTCTATGAAAAAGCTGCTACATTACTTGGCTTGGAGTACTGCAATCATCGCAATATGTTTATTTTGGATGCCGAGGGCAGATGCCCATCCTTTAGGCAATTTCACCATCAATCACTATGCAGGAGTGCAGATAGCGCCAGATGGTGTGGGGATTGATTATGTTCTAGATATGGCAGAGATTCCGGCTTTTCAAGAAATTAATCACTTAGATACTAATCGCGATCGCAAAGCTGAACCTGTAGAGACAGTTCAATATCCTTCTCAAAAATGCGATGAGATCAACTCACACCTGGAACTGCTGATTAATAAACAGCCTTTGGCACTCTCTTTGATTAAATCAGGAGTCGAATTTCCTCCAGGTGTAGGAGGATTATCTACACTGCGTCTGAGTTGTAGCTTTCAAGGGTCAATAAAGTTAGTAGGTGCAAATCAGTTAGTAGAGTTTGAAGATAAGTTCTACCAACAGCGCTTGGGCTGGCGTGAGATGACTGTGGCTGCAAATGGCGTTCCCATTCAAGGTAATTTCACCTCTTCCAGCATTAGCAACCGTTTGAGAGATTATCCCAATGACTTACTCAGCAGTCCTCTTGACCAGCGTCGTATTTCCTTTAAACTCAATCCGTCTCTGATATCGAGTGAACAAGCACCTTCAGCGTTTGTTAAATCATCCAGCCGCTTAGATAACGCTTTGACAGGAAGAAGCAACGATATCTTCACTAGCCTGATTACTCAAGAGAATCATAATTTTCTGACTATCTTCATAGCTCTAGCGATCGCCTTTTTTTGGGGTGGTTTACACGCCCTGTCTCCTGGTCATGGCAAAACGGTGGTCGGTGCTTATTTGGTGGGTTCCCGTAGCAAGCCCCAACATGCCCTATTTCTGGGGCTGATTATGACGATTACCCATACATCTGGCATATTTGCTCTAGGGCTGGTCACTCTTGGCACATCCCAGTTCATTCTGACAGAGCAATTGTATCCTTGGTTAAGTGTAGTCTCTGGCGTGCTGGTAACTGTAATTGGTCTGAATTTGTTGATCGGGCGATTGCAAGGTACTCAGGTCTTTCATTCACACAATCGTGACTTGCGTCATCACCATAGCCACGACCCACATCATCACCATCATCACGATCACAACCACGTACATCACGAGCATTCGCATCTTGATGTATCTTCGATGAACTGGTCTAGTATACTGGCGCTGGGAATTTCAGGCGGCTTGTTACCTTGTCCTTCTGCCTTGGTGGTATTGCTAAGTGCGATCGCGCTGGGACGAATCGGCTTTGGACTAGCGCTGGTGTCTGCTTTTAGCTTAGGTTTAGCAGCAGTACTAACTGGAATCGGTTTAATACTGGTTTATGCCAAGGAGCGGTTTGAGCATTTGCCACTCCAGATACCAAAGATAAAAATGTTACCAGTAGCAAGCGCCTTATGCATTACCTTAATTGGCTTAGGCATCACTACACAAGCTTTGCTGGTGCAACCGTGGAACTAAATTAAAGTGCTGAGTTTTGTAAAAATAACCCTGAAAACTTTATGTCACAAGCAATTAGAAAATCTGTTGTTGCGGAAAATCATCTATATCTTCGCTCTATAAGGTGTTTTATCCGTATTGCCTCTTTTGCGATCACTCTATCTCTAGGTTGTGCTTTACCCTCTGAGGCTTTCACAGTTTCATACTCTGGTGACACAACAAATGCACCAACTTTCACCCGTCCGCAAACGCAAGGGTTTGAGGGTGGTACTAATCCACCTACATCACTTTCTAGTAATGGCACTGCTGTCCCTTATTACAGCCAGCCTTTCTTTGTTAATACTACTGGCTCTTATGATGTCGTAGGTTCTCAAGCTTTTTTGGGCATCCAGTTTTTGTACCAAAATAGCTTTAACCCAACTACTCCATTAGTTAATTTACTCAGTGGGAACGATCCTTTCCCAGATGAGGGAACAGCTGGTTTTAGCGGCTTGTCTTTGACTGCTAAAAAACAATACTTTTTAGTCACTACTGGATTTGACAATAGTAATAATAGTTTTGGTACTTTTACCAACACCATTACAGGTTCTGGTAATATTACGTTCGGTAGCACTTCGGCTGTCCCCGAACCCTCTACAATCGCCAGCACAGTAGTCTCTGGCATTTTTGCTAGCAGCTTAATACTAAAACGCAAATTGAAAAAGCCAAAGTCTGTTAACTAACCTCTTAATGAACCAATCCAGATTCATTACTTAACGGGCGATCGCCCGTTAAGGGCTTGATGTAAACTTCCACAATTAGAATAAGCAACCAATTCGTTGCTGCTTGGATGTGATGAGTTTGTGAGAAAATTTTATTTTGAGGAAAATATGAAACGATTTATCTTCATCTTTTTAGTAACTGCTTTGTGCATAATAGGCTACTTTGAATTTAACTTGTCCCAAGCGGAACAACTTTTTTGGCTCAATCTGAGTCTTTGACTATCGCTTTGCTCCAATTCAAAATTCAACATTGTAGTTAAAATGTGTTTTAACCGATCAGCTAATTTCTCTCTGCCATAAAATGTCTGCAACTCTCATTACACCAGCTTTGAGATGACGGCGATAGGTGCTGAAAGGCAAATCTAGTAATTCAGCTGCTTGTTCTTGGGTAGGGGCGGGATTTAAATAAGTTCGATAAACAGCGCGGTAGAGTTTTTCATCGCGCGGGGATGATTGTAAAGATTCAACTGCTTGTTTTACCAAATGTTGTAAAGCGTTGACGCGATGGCTTTGCTCGCCGCAGCCATCGCCTAGATGCCCAGAGGCTGACTTTTCAAAGAGTAGTGTATCTTTTAAATTCTGACTCATACTTGCTTTTGTGGCAACTTGTTTTGACACTAAGCGCGAATGCGCTTCGTACACGCTTCGCGAATGCATTAAGGGATTATTCTGCAATACATCGGGACGATTAAAGTTACGCAACACATTTTGCACTGCTTCCACAAATTCTGGCTGACTGAAAACTAACAAAGGTTCGCTGGCTGGAGTTCGATCTACAGATTCTACAGCAATTCCAACCTCTTTCCGTGCCAAAATTTCTTGCCATACGGTTGGTGACACAATTCGCCAGTCATGCCCATAAACACCATAGTGTTTTCCCCCAACTGTAAAATCAGCTTCAGGAAGTCGCGCCAAGTCGAAGTAGTTTAACATTGCGGCCCAAGTATCCGCTTGGGCACAAGGTAGAAAGGTATATGCTAACCCTGGTGTTTTTTGAAAATACTGCACAAAGTTAATAAAAATTAGACTTTGGGTGGGGGAGACAACTTGATAAGTATCCCGCGCCATCCAGAAACGGAAAATAGTTGCGCCTTCGTTAAGGCGCAATGGTGCATGGGTTTGGAGATATTGCCAAGATGCGCTCGCGCCCGGATCTGCTGTCAAATCTTCAACAGTTGCGGTGTGCAATGCCACCATCATTGCAAATCCCGCAGGTTCAGAGTGTGAGTCACGGAATACTACTACATTTTGCGGTTGGCGCTGCAACCAGTGAGCTGCTATTTTTGCAGATTCTTCGCCTTCGTATTGTGCCACCATCAAAAGCAGTGCGGTTGTGTCGGTTTCTCGTAGTGAGTCAGTCAATAAACTGCTTTGCTCACCCCAAGTAAAACAGGAGCGAATATCCGAGTTATCCCGATGCAGGAAAATGTAATCAAGTAACACTCGATGCTTTTCTGCCCCTTGGGTTTGTCCTAAACGTTTAGTATAGTATTGGCGCGCTCGGTGGTGTAATTCAGTATAAAACTCCGGATTACGCCAACGCAAATCAGCAATTAAAACTTCTCGTGCTAAATCGTGGGGAAATAAACCCCATTGCCCTGATTCGATAAACGACAGTCCGCGCAACCACTCAAATAAATCGTGGACATCAAGTATCTCCTTCAAGAATTGAATCTCGCTAGCCGAAGTATTTTCAGGTACAGCTAATATTTGATTTAGTGATGCTTCGGTAGTTAGCCTTACCACAGCACAAGCTTGTAGCGCCATACGGTGTGCAGGTGTTGGTACTTCTTTTACGAATCTTTCTAACAAAGTCTTGACAACATTAGGAGCAGATTCTGCTTGAAAAGAGATTTCTTTTCCTTGAGCAAACACCTCAGCAACTAAAGATAATGCTAGAGGATGTCCGTGGGTAAAATCTAGAATTGCTTGGTGTTGTCTGGTGGGGATACCTCGTGTGGTGAGGTAAGTTTGGCTTTCTTGTGGAGATAGGTTGCCTAGTGGCAAAGTGTGCATCACAGCTTGCCAACCTGCATCGCTACACCAACCAGACGAGGGGGGATTGCGTCCAGCAATGACAATTAAAGTATTAAAAGACAAATAAGGTAAGAATACTTCCCGCAACCATTCATCTAACTGAGCAATAGCTTCGTAAGTATCAATTAAAATTACATTCCGTTCTCGCCTATCAGCTAGCACATCTAAGAGAGAATCTGATTCTTTCAATTCCATCAATGAGTGCAATGTGCTGATAAAAGATTCTGGTGCTGCTTCTATGTTACGTGCTTCTACGTAAATTGCAGGTATTTTTGAGCGTTCACAAAAGCGCAAAAACTGCTTCATAAGGCTTGTCTTGCCCACACCACCTGGGCCACAGACTTGCAAAATGTGAAAAGGCAATTCTCTTGACGCGATCGTATGAAGAAATAGCTCCAGTTCCCGCCCACGTCCCACAAATCTGCGATTTCGTTCTGCACTTAGTCGCTCTAACAGAGATGTCATTGGCATCCCTTCCTCAAATTTTACGTAGAATTACTGTTTTAAAGTATGAAGGATATTTTTGATTTATAAAATTTACTTTGACAAAATTTATAAATTTTACATACAAGCTTAATGTGATTTGAACGATAATTTTGCCAAACGGTCACGAAATACTTCAAAAGTACTTAGGACAAGATATAGTTCATACTTGAGATATGAGTTGTAAGAATGATAATCGTATAGTTGGGGGAGACAGGGGTGAGCAAGGCTCACCCCTGTCTCATTAAAAGAATGGGAAGAAACTGCCGACGGCAGCTTCTTCCCCCACTCGCATGATTATCATTCTTATGTCGTTGACTGTGATTCATGCCCAACAGTGTCTCGCTTGGGTTTACGTTGTCCAACCCGTGTGCCTGACTTTTTCTGGGGACTCTTATCTGTTTGCTGTTGCGTGTCCTGGGTTATCGCCTGAAGGTCAGTACTAGAATCATTAAGTGGCGTTTCAGTAATTTCAAGCGTTTGAGTAGATGTAGTTTTCTTGCGAGTCTGCTTTTTCTTCGGGGCTGGCTCTACGGGGATCTCGTTTGCTGTTGTGGTCGTAAATTCTTGTGGTGCAGTTACGTTTGGCTTTTTCCGAGTCCGCTTTGTTTTAGGTGGTGACTCTGTTTTCGATGAAGTGATTTCACTACCGACCAACGGAGTTTCAGGAGGGACTGCACTAGTCGGTACATCCGTTGAACCCATTCCTATTTGTAGCAAATGCCATAAGTGTTCGCGGCGGCTCTCCATATAGCTCAGTTTTTCTTCGCCTTCAGTTGCTTCTATTGCCATGCGTTCGCACTGCGCTAGCGTTAGGGTATGTTCGTGTAATTGTTTTAAAGTTAAAGCTTGATTTCCATCATCTAATGCCGCAGCCACAGCTCTGATGAGCCAGTCTTTTAGTACTCCAAGGCAGCCAATAGAATGTTCATAGAAGTAAAGCCAATGCTGCATTAATTCAGGAATATTAGTATCAAGAGGTACTTGCTTGAGGAGTGCCAATAACGCTGCCTGAAAATCCAAACGGTCTAGTTCATTTTGGTACAAATAGCGCGGAAAGTGGATATCCAGACCGCGCCGGGATGCTTGACCACTTAAATTGCGGAAATTTAACAGTTCGTAAGTACCAATCAGGATGTGTAAAACACCCGTAACATTCGTCATGGATTTAATCCAATCCAACTGGTCTAACAGCTTGCCAGCATTACTTCCAGTCCCAATCTTCATTAAATGTTGTGCTTCATCGAGGATAACCGCACGTACACCACGTTTGGTTATCGCTTCTTCTAATGCGTGGCGCAGTTCTGGAGAATCATTAAACTGGGAAGTTTTGCTAGTACGCCCGCGCCCTTTTTTCTCCCATGCCTCCGACGTATCAATGTCTACAATGCTACGACGCTCGTAGAATGGCTCATTCAAAAGCTTCAGAGCAGTCCGGTAATAGTCAGTTCGATTAAACACCCCACTGTCAGGTGGACGTGTCTCTATGAGCAACAGAGGTAATTGAGGTGTATAACCGTTGCGGTAGCTTGAATCATTCAATGCTAAATCCTCAGTGTGAGGAGCATTTAAACGTCGGGCAATTTGCCGTATCATCGTCGTCTTGCCCACACCACTTGGCCCATAAACCAACACATGAGCAAATCCAGCAGGTTCTCGAATCGCACGCATGAGCAGCATATCTACCCGTGCTAACTGTGGATGTAAAACTGCATACTCCTTAAATTGAGTAAGTAAGTTGATGTCATCGCTCCTGTTCCTGTTTAAATCCATCTATTTGTATTCCGCTAATATTGGCAGTGAACTTAGATCCAACGGTTCAACGTTTCGAGATGGTACGTGCTGCGATGCAACATCTGAACTCTGTTGTGCCAATACAGCAAACGTTGATTGAACTTGGTTTACTGATGGAACAGAAGAATTACTAGACGTTAAATTGTCTAGTAAGCGTTTACTTTCCAAATCACGCAATCTTTGCAGCAACAAGGCTTCGTGTTCTTGGACATTGGCAATGAAGTCAGCTAAATGTTTGGCGTTCAAATTCGTCGCCGTGGCGCTACGTTTGTTCAATTGCCTAATTTCTTGTGCCGCTAACAACACTTCTTTTTCAGTGCGTCCGACGAAAGTACTGTAATACTGAGAGATACATCTCACCCAGCGCCCATCAACATAGGCGTAAGCAACTCCCATATCAAAAGGGTCGTAGCGTACTGGTACTAATGTTTTTTCTACATTGGGATTGCGGAAAGCATCACTCCAATAGTAGAGATAATTGACTTTAATCCCATATCCCGGCTGAACTTTCGCTTGACCTTTGGCGGTGGAAGGACGTGTTGCCATAAGGAACTCTTCGTTATAAGCAATTCTTCGGTGTAAGCGTTCTCCGGCAATTGACAACCCTTCGGTATAAACAACGCCTGGAGACGCACCTAATGAGTCGTGATGATTTGAGTCGTAAATCGAGTAAGCCCACTGGGTCAAGTAAGTATATAAATCTCCCAAATTCCATACAGCTAACTGTTTTGGGTCAACAGTTTTGGTGAGTTGGCGGGGCTGTTTACTTGCTTGGGTGTTACCTAGTAGGTTATAGATAAACTCAGTATTTGTCGTCCCAAATAATCGTTCAATTACTGACCCAAAGCGGGGTTTGCCACCAGGTCTTGTTTTCTTGGTGCAGTGGTAACGTGCCAGCAAGGTGTCAAAGTATATACTGTGGAATTCTTTGCCTCCATCAACAACAAGTGTTGAGGGAAAACGACCTTGGCGTTGGACTAAAATACGTAGCCCCATCATGCAAGACCTGTAAGAAGGTGCATCAAAAGTCAGATAAACTGCCAATATTCGCCGGGAATAGGCATCAGTCAGTAATGTTAGCCAAGGTCGCCCCAGTAACCGACCTGTTGCTTGTGAGCGTAATTCAATATCAAGTTCGGTATGGTCGATATGAACTATCTCCAGAGGACGGTTTCCGTGAGGACGTGTATTTAAAGCTAGTTCCCAGACAAAAGGCTCTTTTGCGTATGCGGCTTTTGCTCCCTGACGCTTTAATGTCTGCTCATGGGTTGGGCGTTTTTTTAAACGCTGGTAGAAAGTGCGGTTACTAAGGGGTTGTATATTTAATGCTGTACAGGCTCTGACATACGCCCGATATACTGAAGCGCCTGTCGCTTGTCTTGGTGTTTCAAAATGCTCTTTAATAAATTTATCTAATAATTCACTTGAATCTGTCGGCGATTTTGGTTGACGATTCCCTTGCTGATGTGTGCGTGGTAGTAACCCGACATAACCGCAACCATAACTCGCTTCTGCTTCACGGAACTGTTGTACCCATCTACGCAAGGTACGCGGGTTGATGTCTTGATAAATATCTGTATGGCGCTGGAAATATGCTTGTACTATATTAAATTTTCGGTTCGCTTCTTTTAAGTGAACAGGATTTGCCGCCTCCATTAAAGCCCGTACCGTTTCATTTATAGTTGCATCTGTAACTCCGTTATGGATTTTAATGGTGCCACTGTCGAATAACTGGAGAAAAAATGCTGTGGGCAACTGTATTGGGAAGCCTGACTCTGGTAATAGCGTGGTTGTAGTCTCGCCATAATTAACTAAAGTCCATAGCGCCGAATCCCACATTAGGGCTGTGTTAGGTAGCAGTGACGTGGGACTATAGGTCGGGTTCTTTGTAGTTACTCCTACAACAGATGCGTGTGTATAAGCGTCATGATTTTGTTGACTTACCCATAATCGTGTCCTGTAATGTTCAACTAAGGGGACAGCAGACAAATCCACGTACACAAGCTCAGTTGCAATCATGATGTATATGTCATTGGCACATACATCATTTAATTCTTGTAGCAATGCTGCAATCGTTATTCCTGGATTTGCTTCTAGGTAAGCCAGAACTGTCGAATGTACATCTGTTGTCAAATTTGATTTAAATCCCAGGTAATCTGACAAAAACATCAAGTTCTGGGTAAAGACGGGATTCAATTCGGCATCAGTACGAACGCAGTATTTTAGACCAAATTGTGATGCGTGTGCTTCTCCTGGTGGGCAATGCCAATGACCGGATGTTGTTTTTTGATAACGCCCAGGATATTTTTGTGCTAATTTCTCTAGTTCCTTAACTGTTTTCCACTCTTCCCAGCAAGCACCATCATGACGTAATACAAAAAAGTCAGGGGTATGATAGTGACCGATATTACGCCCTGCTTGATTTTTATACTGGATTTTGAATGGTGGTGGCTGGTCGTAGAACTCTAAAACTTGTGGGTCATGTTCCATTAGGTAAATCGCCCACAATTCCACTGTATGGCTCTCGAATTGAATTGTGACCCCCATTTTTGAACTAGGGTACACGCCACAAACATTTTTGGTTCGTCCTTGTACCCGACGTGAGGGTGGGGATTTCCTGATCTGTGCAATCAAATCAATGGTGTGGGTTGCTAGTTGCTGTTGCCTACACCAATCTTCAAACTCTAATTTGTTCATTTGAGCCTCGCCCCCTTGGCGTGACCTATGTGATGCTCTTAATTCATAAACTTCACAACAGTCTTCTCAAAACACCAAGAAGACGCGAATTGAATCATATCTTAGCCACTTTGAACTATATTTTGTCATCTAAGTTGTACCTATTAGTTATTTTTAGAGAATTATTCGGGAGAAGTTTTCGGTTTGTAGTTGTGACAACTCTAGGTTTTATTATGATTCACAATCAGGACACGCGGTCACAATTTTATGCAAAGTTTTATGTTCTGTTTAGGCTATAACCCTTGAAATGTCGTTAATTTTGGTCAGGGTATGATTCACAATTTGGTCATCCAGGAGGTAAAAGCACACTTAAAGGCGCAATACTAGCAAACCAGTACTAGGTTAACTTGTTAGATAGTATCGTTTGGCTCCCCCAATTGCGACTGGTACAACCGAGCAAAAGTATTGCAAACATTACCTAACAAAAACGCTTATGTTTAGCCATCTACGGTTTTGAGAACGGAAGCGTTTCTTAATTTTTGATTGATGCTGACAGGCATTCCACGAATTTAGAATTTAGTGGAATCGGCAATTAAAAGAGCTTCTACCTCTGTAAATGTCTTATTGCAGAGGTAGAAATCACGTCTCTAGATGATGTCATGACTTATAAATAGATTGACTACCCTGGATTCTACAGACAGCAAGATTGCTAAACATTATTAACTGCCCTTGAACCAGTTCACTTTTCACGGTAAATGAACCTTTGGGGCGGTTTCACTATTAATTACACTAGACACCATTTTACGCGGCGTAAGGAAGGCAAGGACAATTGCCACCAAGAATAATGCAGGAACATCACCAAACAGGTGTCCACGTTCGACAGGATCAATAACTGCGTGTACCGCCATAATTAGTCCATGTACTAAACTTGACCAAACAGTGAACCAGATTAGACTGAGGTTTGCTTCTGGTTGTCGAGAAGCCAACAGCAAAAAGACACCAAGCGTCGCATAAACACCAATGATCATTTGTTCATATTCGTACTGACTAGGTTGCCATAACCAGCCTGATGCCCAAATCTTCGTCAGGGGATAAATAAGTAAAAAGGCAATTCCGACAATAATGAGAGCAATTTTTAAGTAACGATGACGCTCATCCATTGTTCTCACCTCTGCTATTTTCCGGTGCAGTCTCTATCAAAAAAACTGCTTAGTTTGTAATAGTATCCCCATTAGTAACACTTCAGTTTTAGAGTGTTAGAAATTTTCATGCTTGAGAGGCTGTTTTAGCAAAGTGAAGGGAGCAATTTTTGCTCAACAACCGCGTCAATAGCATTTAGTGTGAGAAATGGCTGTTAGGTCAAGCCAGGGTTGGTGGACAGTAACCCAATCCGTTGATTAACTGTTGTCGGAATGCTTCTATCTCCTCTTTGTTTGGCTGACCATGAGAAACTATAGCAACTTTATAGCGACGCATAACATCAACAGGAGACTGTCCACCAGCTAAACTCATTAGTGTCAATTGTAAGAGCTTGGATGGTGAGTAATTAATTCCTAATTCACTTAAGATTGACCTTAAATTACCATCTTCTTGAGGGGAAAGTTGATGCTTTAGTCTGACTCTAATCACCCAGCCGTCAATAGTATTAATCACGGTGACGAAGCTGACTCCCAGTTGAGAAGACCCAAGTAGGTATTCGACCAACCGTAATGTCAGGCTGGTATTGGCAAGATAGCAGAGGTATTCCATCTTCTAAGAGTGAATTGGGGTTAGTTCACTTTGAAGATAGAGAAACAATTTGAGGAACTTGTGAGCAAAACCAAGAATCGCCACCTAAGCGTTAATTTTATGATAAAAGGCTAGTTGATTGAACAGATACTAGCCTTTTATATTTGCTCATGAATACTTGAGACACATCTAAGGAACCACTAAATTTTAGTATGACCTCACTTAAGGCTTGCATACCTCGCCCCCTGGCTCATCAAAGACTCAAATTTTTAGCTACTGAATTTTATCAGGCTTGAAGTTGACCACAACTTAATCTTCAGCAGAAATATCATCTTCAAATCATGTTAGGACTTAGGATTATGAGTTGACGACCACCCAAACGCTTGACGTAACCGTTGTGAGGGATTGAACTTAAACACCCAACATTCTCGCCCTGTTCTGACATAAAAAGTTCCGAAGTTCCGTAGAAAAACGCTATCTCCCTGTTTAAGTGATTCATATATTTCTTCTAAGGTGGCATCAAGAATTTCTTCAACCGTGCCACTGCCTTTACTTAATCGTTTAGAAACGCGCTTTACCAGTTCCTTTTTATCAATAGACATCAATAGAGTTCCCTAAACAATTTTAGATGTGTTTATTGAGAAATCATACTAACAGAAACCCCTGGACGCTTTTTCAAGGGTTTCAGAAATAAATCATCTCTGGTTTTAGCTATCACTATCAGTTTTGACAGTGAGAATTTATTGATGTCCCAATCTGACCCAATAATTCCCAACAGTTATCAGAATCTCTCCTAAAAATTTTTAATAATTCCCAATGCTGCCCGATATTTCCCAAAGTTTTTCATCTTGAATCTACTCTATTGACCCTATTTTCATTAAGCTAATAACTCACCAATAATTCCCAATAATTACCAAAACAACTTCAGCTATTCCCAACCAATCCCAATATTTCCCAACGAGATTGACCTGAAAAACGACCTAAAAACTCTCGCACAGTACGCCATTTTTTGGTGAAAATTTTTTGAGTTAAATTGAATTTTAGAGAAGCAGAAATCAAAATATAATACTGAAAGCTACATTTACACTACAAAAGCAGTCTATGGTTGAGAACTTCTGCTCATCGATGAATCATTGAAGTATTTTGAGTGGTATCAAATAAGCAACGAGTAAATATCAATCCGGTACAAAGTTCAAGGTTAATATTTTTCAACAGGCTAAGAATTAAATTGCAGATGATTTAAAGATAAGCATCGACTCCTTGGACTGTAACAGCCATTCTTAGAAGACAATCAACACGCACAAATAATATACCTACCTTCTCAAACCTCGGCGCGGTTGTGGTGATGGCTGTCGAGAAACAGATAACCTAGCTTGAAATTGCTGTTGTTTCAGTTTTATCTCATCCTTAATACTCGTTAATCGTGCCTGTAACTCAGGAGAGTTGAGTATCTGGGCAATAGTCTTCATTTCAATAGTCTGCTGCTGTTTGTTCCAAGCTTGATGATTTTCTAGTTGAGTTTCATATTCCTGAATTTTTGAGGAGAGTTGTTGTTTATGCGTAAATAATTCTTTAATAGCTCCGATAGTTTGCAACTGCTGGTCTAGGGTCGAGTTGTACTTAGAACTCAACTCATGAAGCGGAAAACGCTCCATTGCTGTGATCACTTTTTTCTGTTGAGCGTGTTCTAACCACAAACTATCAATTTGTGGTTGAAGCTGGCTAATTTCATTTTCAATCGCTTGCCTATTAATAGGTGTTGGTAGTTGAGCCACTGGGTCGGCAAAATATTCCTTGACCGCTTGTTCTAGATACAGTAGCTGTTGGTCAGTTAGTGCATCAATCACCTTTTTAAATGTCAATTGAGTCAATTGACCTCTAAAACGTTGTAGTAGTTGCTCTTTACGCTCAAAGTCACTTAACTTCTTAGGTGGCGCTGGCGGTGAATGCCGTTGTTGATTGTTGTTATCTCGCCATGCTTTGAGGGTTAATGCCTCGTAAAACGCTTTCTCGTAAGCCAAAGCCCCCTGAGCCACAATCAAATCATCAACCCCTTTATGCGGCCCCGGCAATGTTACTACACTCACATAAGCTCCACGTTCTTCTAACAGTCGCCCAGTGCGCGAGATAGCAATTTCTATATTTCGCTTTGTCTCTTCTCGTGTCTCATAGTCAAAGCAGAAAGTTATTTCACGTTCTGGAGTCGCAAAAACAGCTAACTCATCCATGAGCCTTGCTTTGACTTGCTCACCACTAGAATCCTTACTGCGATAACCAGCATAAATCCCTGGTAGCCCGATTGCTGCATGACCCTGACTCAACAGACTGGCAGCTTTTTTGGCTCCCTCAGTGATGGTGACTGGGAGGTTATACTTCCAAACACAGTACCAGAATCCACTCTTGCTATCGCTTTCGGTGGGCTGTATCCCATATTTTTCATAAGTGCGTAGAGCAATATCATCCGGCACATCTAACAGGAAGATACTCAACTCAGTTTTTGGTGGATGCTCGTATTTAATAAATTTACCCGGTTTATCAGCTTTCTCTCTGGGGTTATTAGGTTTGTAGCATCCCCATAACTTCCTATCAGCTTTATCCCCTGGTTTTTTGTCAGCAAAAGATTTGGGGTCAACGCCAGCATCACACCACCAGCCGCCGTCTTCAATGTGAGCATATTTGCTGATGATGCCATTGGACAGCCTACCTGTGTTGGTGCGAGGCAACCCATCACTGTACATGAGATATTCCCATGCTTCATGCTCCCAATCAGGAGTTTGATGCAGACTCTTGAAATTACGTGCAGCAATTTGAGGGTGGATGGCACTGCCAATTACCAATTCTTGCCAATGTTGGGAGTCCAGTCGTTCTGGGGCTTCACCCACATGAGCCGGTGTCCAGAATGCTACCTCGCTAGGTACTGTTTTGGGAACTGGTTTTTTAATAACAGGCTCAGTAGTAGAAACAATACTTTCTTGGGTTTGGGGAGGTTGAGTTTTAATAACTGGCGGTGTAACTTCAGTTCTAACAACTGGTTGGGGTATTGCTATCTGGGGTGATGCAGTGATCTTTTGGGCTGCAATTGCAGTATTTACAACTATTTCCTTCTCAAGTTCTGACTGGTGTTGCTTTTCTAACTCCTTCTGTCTCAGTAGCACCAGAGCATTTTCTTTAGCTCTACTTGACTGTGCTAAGGCTAATAAACTGTCTTTATCTTCCGTGTACAGTTTCAAGTCATACCTAGCGCGGCTAACTGCTACATAAAAGCTTTCTTGCCCAATAGTATTATCCGCAGCCATCAATACACGGTCAGCCGTTTTCCCTTGACTACTATATGTAGTGCTGACAATTGCATAATCCAGGTGTTGCGATTGTTGCAGGTTGATAATTTCCGTTCGTCCGCTATCTAAATACTCGATTTGAGCATCATTACCCGCAATTGCTTTTATTAAAAACTCTTGACCGTTACGCCGTCCTAGTTGACGATCGTTTTTTGTCCAGCGTAGGCGATCACCTTCGGCTATTTCAATATGCTGACGTTGGTAAACAGCCTTATCAAATCCTGTATCCACATGAAAATATTGACCATTACTAGCTTTAAGCGTTATTTGGTCACTGTCCTTACCAACTACGGAATAAAGCTGTCCTTTCTCCAGCCCCCGGCGTTTGTAATTGCGGGTGGGCATGACCATATCACCCAACTCAAAGTTATGGGTATAGCGCATTTGTACTCTTGTTAAGTCTTTGGCTTGCAGTTGGGTGATGGTGGTCGCAGTTCCTAAACTGCCTTCAGTTTTCAAATGCTCCCGAATCGCTTGAGTGATTGCCAAACGCTCCTTATTTGTCCCAGCCAGTACCAGGGTTCGCGCTCGTTCTTCGGGTGTGGCTGTTATATAGTCATTGGCGATCGCCGCAATTTTAGATTCTGCGGTAACAGTCTTAATACAATCGTTTTCATCAAGGCGAGAAAACCCCTCCTCAATACGACCCTTAGCT
Source organism: Nostoc sp. MS1 (assembly GCF_019976755.1). Taxonomy (NCBI): domain Bacteria; kingdom Bacillati; phylum Cyanobacteriota; class Cyanophyceae; order Nostocales; family Nostocaceae; genus Nostoc; species Nostoc sp. MS1. The sequence goes on along the minus strand of NZ_AP023444.1, from coordinate 915 downwards.
ATTAGGTCTACTGCTAATTTCAGCTTTGGCGCACGTTGTCTATTAGATTCGTTTAAATGGCTAGTTTCAATTCCCGCCTGTTGCAGCGATTTGAAGGGGTTGCCCGCTTCTACTGCTGATAACTGTTTTGTATCACCTACTAACATTACCCTTGCTTGCATTTGGGTTGCCCGTTCCAAAAGGGCAAGGGCATCTTTAGCACTTAGCAGCCCTGCTTCATCCACCACCCAAATTTGATTCGGTTCAATTTCGGCTTCTGGCTCAGAAACTAGCAATCTAGCCACAGTTTCGGCTTGGACATCTAACTCTTGACTCAGGACTTTAGCGGCCATCGAACTGGGAGCAAAGCCTTTGATGGTGTAACCCGATGCGGTAGCGATCGCTTTTAGTTCCTTAAGAGCAAAGGTCTTACCAGCGCCAGCTACCCCCTGCCATGCACTAAATTGGTCTGTTGTGGTCGCTGTTGTTAGTACCGCTCGACGCTGATCCGGGTTTAAAGTGGTTGTTTGGAGATGGTTTTCAACTACTTCTGTTTGGGCTAGAGGGCTAACTTTACCTTGCCCTGACTGCATCAATTTAATCGTTGCCAGTTCCCGGTTAACTGCTGCTAAGGTTGTAAACTCACGGTTTTGGTGAGATAGGCTAAGTAATTCGGGGTTGGCTTTGACTAACGGCTCAATCTGACTGACATCTGTGGCTAGTCCTTGATTAAGGATGAATTTTTCTATATCTTCTTGGGTGAACGCTACATTTCTTTCTGAGCAGTGAGCGATCGCATCATTGAGATTTTCATGGCTGACTAACCGGGGCTTTAGTAGAGGCTGCGCCGCCTCCGGTTGTGGAAATTGGATACCCAATGCTGCCGCTTCTTCTCTCCACTTAGCTTTTAGCTCAGTAGGGTTAATTTTCTGCTTA
>NZ_AP023441.1:1722500-1855000 GCF_019976755.1 Nostoc sp. MS1 | reverse complement strand
CTCATCATCATTGGCAAATATCGCGTTTCTGGCAGTCTTCAGGGTTTTGTACCCACTAAGTTTTCCTGGTGCCTATGGTGCAGTGGCACCACTCTGATCCCATCCCGAACTCAGTTGTGAAACGCTGCTACGGCTACGATAGTTGGAGGGTTGCCTCCCGCCACAATCGCTCGGTGCCAGGTTCTTTTTTTAACAAAAGGCGCTCTCAATTAATTACTGAGGGCGCTTTTTTGTTTGGCTACTTTTATATTTAATAATTGGCTATAGCTAATCCAACTCCCTACGTCCTTCTAATGCTCTTGCTAGTGTAATCTCATCAGCATATTCTAAATCTCCACCTACGGGCAAACCAAAGGCGATCCTTGTCACTTTAGTAAACGGCTTCAGCAACTGACCAACATAAAGGGTTGTTGTTTCTCCCTCTACGCTTGGACTAATTGCCATGATTACTTCTCGTGGTTTTTGCTGACTTACTCGCCTGACTAAAGCTTGGATAGTCAGTTGTTCTGGGCCGATTCCATCAATTGGAGAAATGACTCCGCCTAAAACGTGGTATTTACCTTTGTATTCGCGGGTTTTTTCAAGTGCGATTACATCACGAGAATCTGCGACAACGCAGAATATATTGTTGTCACGGTTAGGATTGCGACAGATTTCACAAACTGGTTCAGCAGAAAGGTGAAAGCAAACAGAACATAAGCCAACCTGTCTTTTGGCTTCAACCAGTGCCTGGGCTAAAGCTTCCACTTCAGATTCTGGTCGTTTTAAAATGTGCAAAGCTAGTCTTTGGGCAGTTTTAGGACCAACTCCAGGTAAGCGTTGCAATTGTTCTATTAACCGTGCTAAGGGGCGTGCGTAAACCGTGGTTTTATCTCCAGAATATTTGTTACCTTAATTATGATGACACTGATTTGTCACTTTCGCGGTAGCATAAGAACGTAAAAAAGCTAGAACGTAAGCACAGAGCATGGTAGAGCCTCGTCCGCCCCTAAAAACAATCAAATTCGTGGACGAATATTGCCAATTGTAGTAGTTACAGCCTATGGCGTATTCTGTGGAATGACGTTTCCATTGCTGTTTGAAGTATACAAGCCTCGTGAAAGATTAAAGCCAGAAGATAAATATTTAACTAAACCACAAATAGCAGCAATGCTGATGAGAAAGTTAAAATCAATGGGCTTTAAATTCAATTTGGTACTGGCAGATAGTTTATATGGTGAGCAGCGCGTTGGGCGGCTTTGCCGACTTGAAGCGACTGCGAACCCGAAGGGTGAGAGTGGATCTAATTTCATATCAGTGTTAGATGAAATGAATCTAAACTATATGGTTGCAATTCGCTCAAACCATGATACAGATTTACTTCCGACACAGCATACTCAATATGCGCGAGTGGCAAAGATTTAAACGTGTATTCTCTATTCCTCTTACTTACTGTTTACGGTTTTCTTTCTAATTATACTTTCCCCGTAGTAACAAAAGAGGGATTAGTATAAGCACGCTTCAAAAAATAAGTTGTCACAGTCGACTTTAAAAGCTGACTTTAAATAAAAATAAAAAGGAGTCAGAAGACATAATACAGAATACTCCACCCATAAAGGGATGGGGTTTGAATGAGGAAAAAGTTTTAGCTTTTTTTCGCCCACTAGGGGCGAGGTTTTAAACCAATATTCATCCGCCACTCGCACAGAATTCATACTGAATTCTGGCTCCTGACTTCTGAAGTCTGTTTTATAAAAAACGCCCTCTAAGAATAAAGGACGTTTTTTATTTAGCTATTGAGATAAGATAAGACTTCAGGTGTTAACCGTTGATAGCAGGAGCGCTTAATGCAACAGGAGTAACTTCAGAAGCCGCCAAGTCTAAGGGGAAGTTGTGAGCGTTACGCTCGTGCATGACTTCCATACCTAAGTTAGCGCGGTTAATGATGTCAGCCCAGGTATTGATGACACGACCTTGTGAGTCGATGATGGACTGGTTAAAGTTGAAACCGTTGAGGTTGAACGCCATTGTGCTGACACCCAACGCGGTGAACCAGATACCAACTACGGGCCATGCAGCTAGGAAGAAGTGCAAGGAACGTGAGTTGTTGAAGCTCGCGTATTGGAAGATCAAGCGTCCGAAGTAACCGTGTGCTGCTACGATGTTGTAGGTTTCTTCTTCTTGTCCGAATTTGTAACCGTAGTTTTGGGATTCGGTTTCGGTTGTTTCACGAACCAAGGAAGAAGTTACTAGAGAACCGTGCATTGCACTGAACAAAGAACCACCAAATACACCAGCCACACCTAGCATGTGGAAGGGGTGCATGAGGATGTTGTGTTCTGCTTGGAACACGATCATGAAGTTGAATGTACCGGAGATACCCAAGGGCATACCATCAGAGAAGGAACCTTGTCCGATGGGGTAGATCAAGAATACTGCTGCTGCTGATGCCAAGGGTGCGGAGTAGGCTACGCAGATCCAAGGACGCATACCCAAGCGGTAGGATAATTCCCACTGACGACCTAAGTAGCAAGCACATCCGATGAGGAAGTGGAATACTACCAATTGGTAAGGGCCACCGTTGTACAACCACTCATCTAGGGATGCTGCTTCCCAAATTGGGTAGAAGTGTAAACCAATGGCGTTGGAGGAGGGTACAACTGCACCTGAGATGATGTTGTTTCCGTAGATCAAGGAACCTGCTACGGGTTCACGGATACCATCAATGTCTACGGGGGGTGCGGCGACAAAGGCTATGATGAAGCAGGTGGTTGCGGCTAGCAATGTAGGAATCATCAATACACCAAACCAACCTACATAAATGCGGTTTTCGGTGCTGGTGATCCAGTTGCAGAACCGTTCCCATACGTTGGCGCTACTGCGCTGTTGTAAGGCTGTGGTCATCTTTTTATGATTGCTTTGGATTAATAAATCAAGCGCTTTAAGTGTGCGCTTGTTATATTAAGCTTTACATGATTTTACGCACTTTCACAATTCAAATAAGTTATTAATGTATTATTTACAATTAGATTTATTTATTATTTCTGTGGTTATCAAAGTAAAGGCACAGAGACGCACGATTTCTAAAAATCGAAGTAGATGTAAGGAAGGCTGCCTTCAGGCGCAAACAACCAAACAGCATAAAGGCATATAGGCACAAAGACAAGCTTGATAGGCCAGTTGAACTCTAGTTTTAGCCTTCCTTTGAAGACATAGGTGATACCCATAAGGGCAACTATTGAAAATAGGATTCCAGAAACTTGAGATTGGCTGGTATTCAGAGCTTCTACGTAGACCTTTTGAGCAAATTGGTCATCAGCATTATGACCCAATAGATGCTGAACAACTAGGGAAGATTCTTGCAAGTTAGGCAGACGGAACCAAATCCAAGAAGTAAAAACCATTACTTGAGTGCATAGCCAGGCCACAATTACCCCTATAGGATTTTCCCAGAAAAGGGCTAATTTTTCATAGCGATCGCTCATCACATCCGTTAGGCGATGAACCACCAAAGCTAAACCGTGATAAACACCCCAAACCACGAAACCCCAAGCTGAACCATGCCAAATACCTGCAATTAACATCACAAGAAATAAATTCCAGCAAGTACGAGTTAAGCCTTGACGAGAACCACCCAAGGGAAAGTAGACGTAATTACGCAACCAATCTCCCAAAGTCATGTGCCAACGTCGCCAAAATTCAGCAATGCTAGTAGTGAAATAGGGAAAATCAAAGTTTTCTGGTAGCACTAAACCAAATAGCAAAGCAGTACCACGAGCGATATCTACATAGCCATTAAAATCTAGATATAATTGCAAGCCATATGCAAAAGTTGCTAACCATAAATCACTACTACCAGCACGTTGCAAATTACCAAAACATAAGTCAACAAATATTCCTAAACGGTCTGCCAAAATTCCTTTTTTTACAGCACCTCTAGCAATTAACCATAGTGCTTCTGAGATTGTATCAGCCGTAGGAAATTGTAAGGTATTAAATTGATTTGCTAGGCTATGATAGCGTGTGATTGGCCCGGAAATTAATTTAGCAAAAAATAGTTTATAAGTGGCAAACTGTAAAAAATTATTGTTTGCAGGCGCACCGCGATAGACATCTATTAAATAAGAAATACATTCAAAAGTAAAAAAGGAAATACCTAGAGGTGCTACTATCTTCCAAGAAGATTCTGATGGGTTGAAAGCTAATTCTAAAAAACTATTAACATACTTAAAACTTAGTAATAATAAAACATTTACAGCTATGCCAAGCCATAATATATTTAACCTGCGTCGATTCCAATCTATTTGAGCAAATTGCCACTCCTCGTTAGAAATTTGCCAGTTAAGATTATGTTGTCCTGGAGAAGTGTTTTTGCCAATCTCTCGACCTAAGCGAAAGTTAATAAATGTGAGTGCTAATAGCAGTGGTATGTATGGAACGCTTAAAGAGGCGTAGAATACCAAACTGGCAATTAATAAAGTCCATAGCCGTAGTTGCTGACGACCAACAGACCAATAAATGCCTAACGCACTCAACAGAAAAATAGCATAAAGAACAGATATAAAATTCATAGTTTAGTCATTAGTCATTAGTCATTAGTCAACAGTCCATAGTCAATAGTTATTTTCCCTACTCCCTTATCTCCCTCATCTTCCCTTACTCCCTTTACTCCCTCATCTCTACTTAGTTGGCCAAGAAATCATCGGGTCTGTAGCTAATTTTTTCGAGACTTCGTAAGCACCAAAACGATTAAGGTGGCTGGGGTCGGAAAAATAATCATTGGCTTTGGGCCAGAGTTCGCTTAAATCACGATAAATAAAGTTAGGATTGGTGGCTAAACCTAACATATATTGTTGAAAGTCTTGTTCGTATTTTTTACGTACTGGATCTAAATATTCTGCTGTCAGGGGCATATTGACAAAGACTAAGGAAATATTTTGTGCTTGGGTAAATTGCAAAACATCGCGGAAGGCTGCGTCTTGTATTCCTCCTACTTGAAAATCTTTATAATCATTGTCATAATTGCCTGTAACTCTGGAGTATTTTTGATAGTATCTGGCAGGATTGAAGCGTACAGATAAAGCAAGAAAACCATCAAAATCTACAGCTTGTGAGTTAATACTGTCGTCGCTATTATCGGATGTCGAGTGTATGAGTGATTCGGCTTTTGGCTGCTCACTAAACATAGATAATGAAGCTATTTTAGTTTGCAATAAAGCCTGCACTTGTTCACGATTTTGATAAGTAGTAGAAAGATTAGCCAAGCCTTGATTTAACCAGGAATTAATAGCTTGATAGCTGTTCATTTCTGGTTTAGGTGGTGCTTTTATCTCCTCAGTAGGCTTTTCTGTGATTTTTTGGGCTTGTTCGTTTTTGGGGTTTGTTTGGGCTTGCTGGAGAACTTGTTGATAGCCTGGAGAATTAGCGATCGCTCTAAATGTTAAGTCGTCCCGTCCACTATTAAACGCACGGGAGCCGTCAGCCCAAATAATTACTTTTGGTAGTTCTGATGGTTGCAAAACTTGGCGAATTACAAAGTCTACAACTTGGGCGGTTGCACCATTGATACCAAAGTTAAATACATCAACGTTTTTGTAACCTTGCAGCGCCAAGGCTTTAGACAAAGCCATTGGGTCAACTCCCCTCAAGGCGCGGGAAGAACCAATAATTAGAACATCAGCAGGTTTGCCGTTTTTGGCGATGCGTTGTCTATATAGCACCAGTTGTTCGTCTAGTTGTCTGACGTTAAAACTAGGCATTTGCGATCGCGCTGCTAGTAAAATTGCGGCTGCTGTGGCTTTTTCCCTCAATGGTGCGGCTGTTAGACTTTTGGGTTTATCTTCTTGTGTGAAGCCAGAAGCGTTGAATGCGCCACCCTTAGACTGAGAACTGCTGGCAAAAAATGCTGTTCTCTGGTTTTGGTCATCTTGATATTGCAAAGATGAATCTTGTTCTGTGGGTGACGGTTGGGAGATACTAGCGACCTGTGTTTTACTTTGCATAGTGCGAGTAACAATTACCCCCAAAACCCAATCGGTTTGCAGGGTCAGCAATAAACCAAGGGTTCCCCAAACTAAAGCAACTTTAACACTTTGAGTATCTGTCGCTTGGTTAAATGGTTGTCCAGTTTCGGTAAATAATTGGCTGTTGAGAAGCCATTTTTTGATTGTGGAACTTGCGGTTGTTAGCCAATCTTTAGCAACTTCCGAGACGAAGTTTTGTACTTCCTCTGTAGTCACCTCAGAACGCAAAATTGGTTCGTCGTCTTCTTTGGTGACTAACTCATCGACGTATTCAGAAGTAGCAGCAAATTCTGGTGTGGCTTCGGGAACGAGGCGCTGGCGGTGGACTAAATCTACACCATAATGCCAAAAGGGTTCTTTATTTCCAGCACGACGACCATAAACCCTTACTCCAGCCGTACCCGCCAGATTTAATTGGCGTAAAAATTGAATGACTCTAGGCGCTACTTGTTTACGGCTGGGACAAACGGGCGCATCACACATGATATGGAGTAAGTCGCCTTTGCGTAGCAACAGTACCCGCAGACCACCTGTTTTTAAGCGTCTATCTAAGTCGGGGTTGAGTAGACGTTCTAGTAAGAAAACTATTGCAGGTTCATCACCAGAGATAGCCAAATCAAAGGTAGGAGTAGCCAAGGCTGGATGTTCGCTGGCGGGTAACTTGAGCCAATCAATCCACTTTGGCTGCTTGTCGTTGGGTTTTTGTCCGTAAACTGTAGCCCCCATAATACCTTGGGGAGCGATCGCTTCTAGTTGCGCTAAAATTTTATCAACACAAGTTGTTTTATCTGGTACTGAGGAACCTTTAACACTGGGTTCACAAAAAATATGCAGGGTGGATTCTTGTAGGGAAACTTGCACGTTCACCAGTAACTCGGATACTGCGGCTGTTAATAAACGGGCGATCGCTTGGACATCTCCCCACCGCGCCCATTCTTTCAGCATCACCTCTGGCGGTGTCAAGTCAATTCTTAACAGCCAGTCAGGGTTAGTCTCACCACTAACTTGAGAAACAATCACAGCATCACAGTAGCCAGCCAGATTCAACTGGCGCAATTTCTGGGCTACTGGTTCTGCTAGTAATGAAGGGTCAGGACTATAAGCAGATTGGCAAAATATCCACAGGCGATTGAATACCTCAGAGTTACCATCGCTGGGCTGATGTTGCTTGACGCTTACCTGTACCGCCACACCCATTGCACTTAGGGTTTCGCTCAGATAACGGGCGATGGCGTTAGCATCTCCCCGACGCGCCAAACTTTCATTTGAGAGAATTAACGCCCCACCAGGGACTTTTTCCTCATTGGCTAACAGCGCTTGTTCCACTTGTTCCAGATGCCGTTCCAACTGGTTTAAGTGGACTTTGTGACACCACTGGGGGCGGTACTCCCCTCGTTTACGCCCGTAGACAAATACTTGGTATATTGAGGGTTGGTCTTTGCTGGTGAGGTCGTCTAAATTCGTTTGCTGTAGTGCATGAAGCAAATCAGAGAGAGTGCGCCAGCGTTGAGGACACTCTAACCCTTCACACAGAATATGAAGGTCATTTCCCCGTAACCGGACTTTCACCCCAAAAGTGTTTATCCCCGTTGCTTGGCTGACCCACTGCGACAAGGATTTTTGGCTATCTAGGAGTACTGTTTTCATGGGCAGTTAACTTTACAGGATGGGAATGTTGGGGGGTAGTGCCTGCACTTGTAAACTAGAACCATAGGTTTATCACATTTTGCTGTTTTTTGTTAACAATTTCGTTACCTTTTTGGCTTGTTAAATGGGACAGAATAGTCCTGTACAGTTACAAGTCATACAGATTTTGCATTTTGCGTCTTATTCTACTCGCTGGCTCATAATTAAGGACAAACAATGCCCCCTATTACTCAAAAGCCCACACCAACCCCCGGATTAAATTTGCTTTTGTTTAGCATTCCCAATTCTCTCCTCTTAGAAATAGGTACAGCGTCTATACTAATGCTGCTTACCACGGGAAATGTCACCGTAAAAGCCCTGGAATCCTTGGGACAAGCTAGTGAAGAATTGTTTCGCGGCGATCGCCTGCCCATTTTACCCTTCCCCGATGACAATGAATTAAATACATAAAGTTAAAAAATATACTTTAACAATATGCTCACAGAAATTGCCAAGAGCATACATTACCAAAGATAAAGGCTGTTAAACAGTAATTGGCTTTACAAGAGAAGCAATATGAGTTCGGTTTTATACTCTCTATCTGAGTCTGCTAATTTCTACCCCGCATCCGAATTGTTTTTGCGCCATCGTCTGCAAATAGTAGAAGAGTTGTGGGAGACGGTGCTACGGCAAGAATGCGGTCAAAACATGGTAGATTTGTTGCGGCAGTTGCGTGATTTGTGTTCCCCAGAAGGACAGGCGACAAAAGACCAAGCCGTTTCTGCTGTCAAGTTAATTGAACAGTTGAATATTAATGAAGCTATCCGGGCGGCGAGGGCGTTTGCTTTGTATTTTCAGCTCATCAACATCATCGAGCAGGAATTTGAACAAAGGCAGCAATTGACCCGCTATTCTGAGATAGAAGCCGAAACAGCCACTCTTGATTCTTCAGAAAACATTACATCGTCATCAAACCATAACGAAGATGATGTAATTTTCAATCGTGGGTTAGGTACAGACTTCCTCGCTAAAAATTGGACTCATCGCGGACAAAACAAACAAAAAGGGACATTCGCCGCCCTATTTCCTTTGTTACATAAGTTGAATGTCCCACCCCAACAAATTCAACGCCTCATTTCCCAACTCGATGTCCGCCTAGTATTTACCGCCCACCCGACGGAAATTGTCCGTCACACCATCCGCGATAAGCAACGCCAAGTAGTAGAACTGTTGCAACAACTCGATGCGGTAGAAACTCGCACCAACAATGGCGGTGGTTATCCTTGGGAAGGGTCAGAAATTCGGGAGAAATTACTCGAAGAAATTCGCTTGTGGTGGCGGACAGACGAACTCCATCAATTCAAGCCGACTGTACTAGATGAAGTAGATTACGCTTTACACTACTTCCAAGAAGTTTTATTTGATGGCATTCCCCAACTGTATAAACGCTTCAATTATGCGTTAAAACAAACCTTCTCTTGGTTAGAACCACCAAGGAAAGATTTCTGTTCCTTTGGTTCCTGGGTAGGTTCTGACAGAGATGGAAACCCATCGGTAACACCGGAAATTACTTGGCAGACAGCTTGCTATCAACGCAAAATGGTGTTGGAGAGATATATCAAGTCTGTCACGCAATTAATTGAATTGTTAAGTATCTCCATGCACTGGAGTGATGTGTTACCAGATTTACTGGAGTCCTTGGAGTTAGACCAGTCCCAGTTAAGTGAAGTATACGACGCACTGGCGCTGAGATATCGCCAAGAACCCTATCGCCTCAAACTAGCTTACGTCTTGAAGCGGCTGGAAAATACCCGCGATCGCAATTTAGCATTATATAAGGGCGAAACCCCCACCAACGAAGACAGCCCCATGTACCGCAACGGGGAAGAATTTTTGACAGAGTTGCGACTAATTCAGCATAACTTGACGGAAACTGGTTTAAGCTGTCGAGAATTGGATAATCTCATCTGTCAAGTCGAGATATTTGACTTTAACCTGACAAAATTAGATATCCGCCAAGAATCAACCAGACACTCAGACGCTTTAAATGAGATTCTGGAATACCTGCAAATATTACCCCAGTCCTACAACGAACTAACCGAGGAAGAACGAGTTGCTTGGTTAACCAAGGAATTGCAAACCCGTCGCCCCTTGATTTCCTCAGAGTTACCATTCTCCGACAAAACTAATGATGTCATTAAAACCTTCCGCGTAGTGCGATCGCTACAACAAGAATTTGGCATAAATATCTGCCAAACCTACATCATTAGTATGTGTCGTCAAGTCAGCGATGTTTTGGAAGTGCTGCTACTCGCCAAAGAAGCCAGACTTTTTGACCCAGCGATCGCAGTCGGCACAATTCAGGTAGTACCATTATTTGAGACCGTCGAAGACTTGCAACGTTCGCGCAGCGTCATGCGCCAGTTATTTGAGTTACCTTTGTACCGCGCCTTACTCGCAGGCGGTTATGCAGCTTTTAACGGTAGCCAAGAAATTCCCCCATCGCCTCATCTCCCCCTCCCCCTATCCTCAACTATTCTCACCCCCAACCTCCAAGAAGTGATGTTAGGGTATTCTGACAGTAACAAAGACTCCGGCTTCTTAAGTAGCAACTGGGAAATTCACAAAGCCCAAAAATCTTTACAAGAAATCGCTGAAGAATATGGCGTGAACTTGCGGATTTTCCACGGACGCGGCGGTTCTGTGGGTAGAGGCGGCGGCCCAGCCCACGAGGCGATTTTGGCGCAACCAGGACACAGCATCAACGGGCGAATTAAAATTACCGAACAAGGGGAAGTATTAGCTTCTAAATACTCCTTGCTAGATTTAGCACTGTACAACTTAGAAACCATAACCACGGCTGTAATTCAAGCCAGCTTGTTGCGAACTGGGTTTGATGATATCGAACCTTGGAACGAAATCATGGAAGAATTAGCCGTGCGATCGCGTCAGCATTATCGTGATTTAATTTACGAACAACCTGATTTCATCGACTTCTTCCACCAAGTCACCCCCATTGAAGAAATCAGCCAACTGCAAATTAGTTCCCGTCCCGCCCGTCGCCCTTCTGGGAAGAAAGATTTAAGCAGCCTCCGCGCCATTCCTTGGGTATTTAGCTGGACACAAACCCGCTTCCTCTTACCTTCTTGGTATGGTGTGGGTACAGCCTTGCAACAGTTTCTCTTGGAAGAACCAGAGGAACATCTAAAATTGATGCGCTACTTTTATGTCAAATGGCCTTTCTTCAAAATGGTAATTTCCAAAGTAGAAATGACCTTGGCCAAAGTAGATATGCAAATGGCTGGTCATTACGTACAAGAATTATCTGACCCTGAAGATAAGCCCAGGTTTGAGAAAGTGTTTGAGCAAATCGCTAATGAATACTATCTCACCAGAGATTTAGTTCTCAAAATCACCGACCACAGCCGCCTCCTAGATGGCGACCCTGTACTTCAGCGTTCTGTACAGTTACGTAACGGTACAATCGTTCCGTTAGGGTTTATTCAAGTATCTCTCCTCAAACGCCTCCGCCAGTCTAAGAATAATACTGCAACCTCCGGTGTTATCCACTCCCGTTACAGCAAAGGCGAGTTACTACGCGGCGCACTATTAACCATTAACGGTATCGCTGCGGGGATGAGAAATACAGGTTGATATTTAGTCAATAGTCCATAGTCAATAAACTTTTGGTTATCAATTATGGACTATTTAACTTGTAGGGAGAAACAGAGCAAAACACCATTAATACCCACCCTGCGGCGAAATTTCTTGAGGAGTAGGTGTCTCATCGACAGATGGTTCCTCAGTCTTTGGGGTTTCTTGTGCAGGGTGATTTTCCTCCTGCGGATTTTCTGTCTTGGGGAGAGCTTGTTTGGCTACATTTTCGGCAGCTTCTTTAAATACAGGTTCTAACTTATCTCGCCAGTATTTAATGTTAGGTAACTTTTCGGGATGATTTTTGTATTCTAAAACTTTATCCCATTGACCATTTTCTAAAGCTTTGTTGATGTCATTAGATAAAGCATCAGCTTTTTGCCAATCTTGTTGCCACTGGTTAATTATGGCGGCTGTTTCTTTAATGCCAGCAGAAGCGTTTGCTGGGATCGATCTTAACATAGCGATCGCACCTACCAAATCCCCTGAATCATACTTCTGTCTGGCTTGTTCGACAATTTTACTCCTGTCTACCGGGGGTTGTGCCTGTTCGGTTGGCTGAGAATCTGGTTCTGGCGCTGGATTTATGATAGTTTCCGACCGTGGTTTGGGTTCGGGTTGTGGTCTAGTGGCAATTAGAGTACTATCATCTACTGTTTTAATCGCAATTTGGCGATCGCGTAGGCAAGCTGGCCACTCTGCTTTATTCACAATCACATCTGAGTGCGCCCAAGCTAAACGACCAGATTTAAGTTTTATTTCTACCCAACCTCGTTTTGTCCGTTTACCTGTAACCTCATAGCTAGTATTGACACCAACTGTTTGTAAAACAGTATCAGTATTAATCGAACTAGGTTCAGAACGAATATTAGAATTACCCGCTACCACAGCCAAGCATTTATTCCCTGTGTCATCATTACTGAACACATTAGCCGCAAAATTTTTGACATTGGGATATAAGTTAGCCACTAAAGCCGCAGCCCCACCTGCTAGTACAATGCCTATTAACAGGGGTAAGGGGTCAGATTTATTAGTGTCTTGGCGTGCAGGTTGACTAACAACTTGGTGTGCTGGCGCAACGGCTACAGTTTGCTGACGGGATACAGGAGATGATGGTTTAGCCGGTTGATAGCTGGGATGATTGAAAGATGTTACTGATGTAGATGAGACAACGACAGGAACAGGATTGATGGCATCCTGTAAGGCTTGTAGTGCTTCCGTGGCAGATTGGTAACGGTCTTTAAAGTGATAGCGTACCATTTTATTTAACACTGCTGCTAGGCGCTCATTCACATTCACCAAGTGCCGCCAAATGAGTTCACCTGTCTGGGGGTCTTCTTGTAACTCTGTAGGTGCTATACCTGTTAAAGCTTGAATGGCAATAATTCCCAAAGCATAAATATCGCTATTAGCACGGGGTTTACCTTGTCCTTGCTCTGTAGCCATGTAGCCAGGAGTACCAATCACTACCGTAGCAGTTGATTGACCACCCACTGTCACCATTTGGGTACGCAATTGTTTCACCGCCCCAAAGTCTACCAAAACTAATTTATTGTCAGTAGTGCGGCGGATAATGTTGTCTGGTTTGATGTCGCGGTGAATTACACCTTGGTTATGGACAAACTCTAAAATACTTAATATTTCTTGTAACAAATGAATTACCTGGCTTTCAATCCAACGATTACCAGGGATAAGTTCTTGCGTCAGAGTATGTCCGTCGATAAACTCTTGTACTAGGTAAAACTCTTGGTTTTCGTCAAAATATGCAAGTAATCTGGGGATTTGTTCATGATGACCGAGATTTTCTAAAGTTTCGGCTTCGCTGTGAAAGAGGCGTTTGGCTGTCTCAAAAACTTTGGGGTCAGAGGTGGCGGGTTTGAGGTGCTTGACTACACAAGTAGGATTACCAGGTCGTCGAGTATCTTCGGCTATGTAAGTTTGTCCGAATCCTCCCGTAGCCAGGACTCTAATTACTTGGTATCGGTGATCTAATAGCTTGCCAATCATATTCCCTCCCCAAAGTTATTACCGAAAATCTCCCGATAGTAATAAATATCTCCAATTTTTTTTACGGGAAATCCGTTATCTTGATAAAAGATTTGTACTAAATAAGCAATCTTTTTAATATACACAGACTGTAAATTTTTCTTTTAGTGCCTTTGACCAATGCCACCTAGAATAACAAACCAAGTTACATGGCAGCAGGCCGAACTCCTCATGCAGCCTGCTTTTATTCGCGTTATTGATAATCTCCGCAAGCAGTTGGATGAATCTGCTTGGAAAGGAACTTACCAAGATGTACTGATTTGGCCGCCTAACACCACTGACGAGGCAAAAGCTTTGGTGACGCAGTTATTGCAAGAAATGGAGTCTGCAACCTTAGAACAAGCTGATGCAATTAGAGAGAGGTTAGCACAATTACCAATGCCCCACCCAGGATATCATTTATGTTTGCAACGTCAAGACCAAATTGTCAGTATTGATCTATGGGAACTATGTTATCAGGTATGTTTTATTGATTACACGTCGGAGAGTGAGGTAGTTGATATTGATACTAGTTTAATTGATGACGTAGGTGAAGTTGATTGGCAACGCTTGGAAGATAAGACCAAGGAATTAGTTGACCAAGTGTTTGCTAGTTTACCAGAAGGTTAAATTGCGATGGGTTAAGCCCCAGCGTAGGCGATCGCGTTTACTAATTGAAATCAGGCTCATGTCAATTCTCTATGAAATTGCGCCAATTAAAAAGACGTAAGTAATATTACGTCTTTTTTAAACTTAAATACATTTAATTTAAAAATTTATTGATCTGTTTTTTTAGGTTTGCCGTTATTTAATGGTCTTTTTCTAGGTGGATTAACTGAATTAAGATTTTTATTAGATGCTTGGTTAGAGTTAGGCTGTTCGCTGGCCATAAAATGCAATCCTGTAATGCGTGATAATTGTAACTACATCCAGCATATGACCGTTTCCAGAAATCAGTCAATAAGTTTACAGTCATTGCCAGATAAGTTAGGGTAGTAATTAATTAACAAATCTATACTAATAAGGCTTTCCAGTCTGTTTTTTATTAACTAACACACATAGTAAATAAAATAGGAGCGTAAATTTTGTTACGCCCCTATAGCCAAGGAAACCCATAAATTGTAGTTATTTTGCAAGCTTAAAAATAGATAATGCAAGCTGTTTTATATTTTGAGTAATTTTTGTTAATGGTTGTGTCACCAATTGATGGGTTCACAACCATTTACTCTAGACGAGTTGAAGGAAAACACTAATTGCTGATGAACTTATATAGCCAACTACAACGGTGTTATTTGCAATTCCGGAAATAAAAAATTCTGTAGTGGTTTTCGTTATGTAGGGTGTAGGAAATTTTGACACAGAGGACTGTAGTCCTCTCGAATAACACTAAGTTGCGTCGAAACATAATATTCCCACTCCCTATTCCCCACCCCTAGCCCAAGTTACTATTTTTAAGTGCAACTCGATATAACTAGGCGAAGGAGGAGAAATCTAAGTTAGGTGGAATATCTTGTATACGTCCTGGTCCGATCGCCTGCAATGCTTCTTTTAAGCTAATATCACCAGTATACAGAGCTTTCCCGATAATCACACCTTTGACACCTTGGGGTTCCAACGCTAACAAACTTAACAAATCGGTGACAGAACTTACGCCACCAGATGCAATTACAGGAATGGAAATGGCGGTCGCTAATTCTCGCAATGCGTCTAAATTGGGGCCTTGTAGTGTGCCATCACGGTGGATATCTGTGTAAATAATTGCGGCTGCACCTAGTTCTTGCATTTGTACAGCTAGTTGGGTGGCTAAAACTTCTGAGGTTTCCAACCAACCGCGAGTGGCTACTAATCCGTTACGGGCATCAATACCGATAATAATTTGTTCGGGGTATTGTTGACAGAGTTCTTGGACAAGCTGGGGTTGTTCTACAGCCACAGTCCCAAGAATTGCCCAACGTACACCTAAATTAAACACCTGTTCCACACTAGAGCGATCGCGCAATCCTCCACCTATCTCAATGGGTACAGAAATTGCTTGTGCGATCGCTTCAATTGCTTTGAGATTTACTACTTTACCTGCTTTTGCACCATCTAAATCGACTATATGTAGTCTGGTTGCACCTTGATCTACCCACTGTTTAGCAACATCAGCAGGATTTTCACTATAAACTTGTGAGCGATCGTAGTCGCCTTGATAGAGTCGCACACAACGACCCTCAAGTAAATCAATTGCTGGAATTACGTCCATGTAAATTTCCCTGTATTAAATAAAAGAGTGGGGAGAGGGGGGAGATGAGGGAGTAGGGGGGGAGTAGAGCTTACTTGGACACTTAGCACGTTGCTCAACGCCGCGCTTCTGTGCTTCAGCACTCATCACTCACTTTTAACTTTTCGTTTTTAATTGTCTAACGGCTTGCGCGAAACCCAGCACAACTAGGATATTAGAAAGTGTCAAAAAGACTTCTGCACCACCATGTAACCAATCTACGTTTGCTAACTCTTCACCATAATGAACTTTGGCATAAATCCCGGCTGGAATAGTCACACCGACAAAAATGAGAGTACCGTAAAATCCATAAAGTGATAAACGTGGCATTAGTTTACTGCGGTTGATAAACCACAAGAAACCCAAATAGGGAAATAAGGAAAGGGCAAATAGGGTTTCTTTAGACATAATTGCTTGGTAATTGATAATTGGTAATTGGTAATTGGTAATTAATTCAGTTGTGTTTTATCCTCTGCTTCCTCATCTCCCTCATCTCCCTCATCTCTAATCTCTAGCCTCTATTTTCGCAGAACGCCAAATCCATACTGCTGCTGCCCAAAGGGTAAAATTACCAACTAGAGTCATACTAGCTTGCAGTGTAACTAACCATCCTAGAGCTTCGGAGTTGTCGTAATAATGCCATGTACAAGCACACATGGCACTAACTAAAGCAGGTAACATTGCTAGGGACAATCCCCACCAGCTACGATTACCAGTGAGTTCGCCATAAGTCCAAATTAACCAGATAGCCGCTATCCACTCTATAACGCTAGAAACATGAATAATCCAAGTGGGAATTGAGAGAACGTGCATAATTGGTCAGTAGTCATTAGTCATTAGTCCATAGTCAACAGTTAACAGTCAACCGTCAACCGTCAACACTCCCCTCATCTTCCCATAGGTGAATTGATATTTTTTGCAATCTGACTGACATCTGGTGAACTGTTGGGAAAAAGTTGATAATCTAAAATCCAACATCCAAATTTTATATAAAAATAATGCGGGCGTTATTATCTGGGTATTACGGTAAGGGAAATGGTGGTGATGAAGCTTTGTTGGCAACGCTGCTGCAAATGTTACCATCTCATGTTACGCCTGTGGTGCTGTCTGGAAATCCCAAGGAAACTAGCGATCGCTATGGTGTAGAATCCCATAATCGCATGGCTTTTTTGCCTGTGCTACAAGCGTTGCGTTCTTGTGATGCGTTTATCTGGGGCGGGGGAAGTCTCATTCAGGATGTTACCAGCAGCATTAGCCCTTTCTATTATGGGGGTTTGATGGCGTTGGCACAGAGGATGGGTTTAAAAACTGTGGCTTGGGCGCAAGGTATCGGCCCTTTGGTACGTCCTCAGACTCGCTACTTGGCAAGGCAAAATTTTACTGCTTGTACTCAGGTTAGTGTACGCGATCGCGCTAGTGCAGCGTTATTGTCTGATTGGCAAGTTCCCCATATCCTTGCACCTGATCCTGTGTGGGCGCTACAGGCTAAACCATTACCAGCACTTGCTGATTTACCTACGCCGAGAATTGCAGTTACTTTAAGAAATCATCCCCAATTAACAGCAGTACGCTTAGATAATTTGACTCAAGCTCTGGTATCTCTGCAAAAAGCTACCCAAGCCTTTATTTTATTATTGCCATTTCAAAAAAGTGAAGATTTACCCATAGCTGAGGCAATACAACCGCAGTTAAAGGACGTTAGTAAGATTTTGTGTTTAGAAGATCCGCAGATTTTAAAAGGTGTTTTTCCTGGTGTAGAGTTAGCGATCGGTATGAGGTTACACAGTTTGATTATGGCAGCCAGTGAGGGTTGTCGTTGTTTTGCCCTGAGTTATGACCCCAAGATAAATCGTCTGATGGAAGATTTGGCAATACCAGGGTGGGATTTAGCTAATATTCCAGATGATGCGGATGCGATCGCTCAAACTTGGTTAGAGTATTACACTAATGGTCAACCTTTATCATCTGAAAAAATCCAATCTTTGGTTAATGGCGCTTTCATGCACAAGGAATTATTGAGGGAAGCGTTAAGCTAATTAGTTTATAAAATTTATACATTTGGGGCGATTGGTTCGGAAAAACTTTGTTTGATTAGAGTTTTACTATTATTTGAGTAGAACTTTTATTTTTACTTGCGTCTAAATAATAAATTATTTAAATTAAGCTTTTAATTTTGTTTAGGAATCCAATAGTTTTTGCTTCATCTCGATCATAATTTTCGTTTACAGCCTTATCAATAACTACAGTAGTATTTAATAATACTTCTCGGCATTTAGTTTCATCCCATAATGCCTGCTCTAGTGTTTCACAGTATTTAAGACACCTATTGGATGTCATATCTGGCATTGTTTTACCTGAAACTTGCATCCTTAAAATATCAAGCATATGATATTTAAATGGTTTATACTTAACATCTATTTGGTTTTTTCGGAAAAGAGCATCTAAACAAAACTTGGCATAAACACTAACGTAATAACCTATTGCATGATGAGAAGGAAGGAATATTTTATTTTTTGTTTCTTCTACTATTCTTGTATGATATCTTCCTGCATTGTGTGCTTGGTTTAAAAACATGGAAGCAAAACA
Source organism: Nostoc sp. MS1 (assembly GCF_019976755.1). Classification (NCBI taxonomy): domain Bacteria; kingdom Bacillati; phylum Cyanobacteriota; class Cyanophyceae; order Nostocales; family Nostocaceae; genus Nostoc; species Nostoc sp. MS1. The sequence goes on along the minus strand of NZ_AP023441.1, from coordinate 1,836,844 downwards.
TCTCATTTGAGATCGTATATCTACTATTCTTATTTTCTCAATATCATCTATTCCATTAAATTGGCGAGGTCTTCTTTCGTAATATAGCCTTTTTGCCTCTGGCATAGAATTATAGTATTCCTCTAAGTTTTTCTGAAAATCAGTTAAAGCCTCTAATTCTTCAAGTTTTACAGGTGTTTGTCGATTATTAGCTTTAATAATGTTATTTTTTAATTTACTATCACGATCTAAAGCAATTATTTTAATTGGTATGTATAATGAATCATTTTCTTTTATAGACTCTCTACTATTATATAAAATGTAGCTTGTTTGGCATCCATTTACAATTTGATAATCTCTAATAGTAATAGAGTCACCTACAGGATACACATCCTCAGCGACAAGAGTTATTCCATTATTATATAGTACAAAAAATAAACTCTCTTTAGATTTAATCGTTGCTTCAATTTCTTGGTTTACATCATTTTCCCCTTGAAAACCTCGAACATTATCGTAGAATAGCCCTCTGATGATGTTGTCATCATCATCAGTAATTAGTTTTAAATATTCTTGTGCTGGTATAATACCAATATAGGCTTGATTTACATCTTCTATTTTAGGAATAGTAACGCGCTTTTCCAACTTTATTTCTCGTGATATTTTATTATTTGCTAATCTATACAAATCTTGAATACCATTAGCATCAACAGGATTAAATATAATCCTTTCAAAAATTGCCATCTCATCAAGGCTTTTCCGCAGATTATCAATCACTCCTTTTAAATGTAGATCATCAAACCATTTACCAGTTGTAACATAATATAATTTACATAAAGGTTTTCTATTTTTAAAAAAACTACTTTTTGTATATATAAATTCCATTAGTTGACGTTTATCTTTTACATGAGGATTGGTTGGCAATGAAGAATATTCATCAAAAAAGTCTTTTGCTCCTATTAAAAACTTTGCAATTTCGCCTGCATCAAAATTACTACTTGTTTTGGATTGTATTAATATAAATTCTACATCTAAATACTTGTTCTTTTTCTCTAATTCTTCAATTTCTTCTTTTGAGTTAATTAAACTTCCATTAACAATTATTGCTATTCCATCTAACGCTTTATCTCCGCCTCCCCCAACATGAACGTCTTCAAGTTCAAATTGATAATTATATTCTTTAGAAATTACGTAATAATTAACAAAGTGTTCAAAACTCTCTGATTGATTTAAATCTTCAGGTAGAGATAGCTGTTTTCTAAAAGTATTTAATAATCCAGATGTAATTCTATCCATAAATATTAATCCTATGAACTAATTATATAAATCATGTAGTGTTTAAATAACTCAACAGCTTTAAATAAAGTCATGGCAATTGAATTCACATAACTTTACAGCATTTTCTATTTTGCCTTTATGTCGGCATATACCTAAACAAGCCTCAACCGCAGATAGACTTGCAAGTGGATGACTTTCAAAACTTTTAAGTTGCCTCGTTTATAGCAAATCTTGTAATAAACTTCAATCCAAAGTTTTCTATTTTGGGCAATTACGGTCATTTTTTACTGTCTGGTTGGTATAACAATCACAAATTGCCCAATCTAGCTCAAAAAACATAATTTTAATTACCAGCCCCAACTACCGGGAATACCTTTAAACGGCCCTACAACATCGCTTGTTACCCACCCACCGTAAAAGTTACCCGGTTGTGGTTCTACTTTTTCCCCATCCACATAACAAACATCCATAAGATGGGCATAAAATGCTACATGATCTTTAATTGAGGCAAATTCTGATGTAGGGCTGGGGTAATACCAAGCTGCATTTTGTACTTCTTTATCTTCTACCCGAATTGTGTAGTAACCAGCGCGTCCTTTCCACTCGCAAAAACTAGATTGCGGTGTGAGAAATAGGTATTCCATTCTGATATCTTCTGGGGGGAGGTAATAAGAGGGAGGATGGCTAGTTTCTAATACCCGTTTGGCATTTTGGGTATCGGCGATGATTACCCCATTGAAAATAATTTGAATGTGTTTGTTTGTTTCTTCCAAGCGAGGGGGACGGGGATAGTCCCATACAGATTCTTGTCCCGGTTGAGGTTCGATGCGTTGTGGGTGCATAAGTTCAAAATTAAGTAGAGTGGCGAGGGCAGCGCCAAAACTATGATATCTAACGTACTTCTTTCAAGCTGTCAACTTGATTGGTAAACATCTCGGTAAACAGACTCATCACACTCCGTTCTTCCCTAACTTTGATGTTGGCGGTAATTGACATCCCAGACTGCAAAGGAATTTTTTTACCTTTAATTTCCAAATATTGTTTATTTAAGCTAACTTTGGCAGGAAAACGATAAAATTTATGGTTTTCGTCTGGTGGTAAAGCATCTGAGCCGATGCTGATTAATTTTCCTTTAATATCACCAAATTCGCTAAAGGGAAATGAATCAATCCTGATATCTGCTTTCATATCCTGGCGGACAAAGCCAATATCTTTATTAGTGATGAAAACTTCAGCGATGTAATTTTCGTTAGGTACTATCTGCAAGAGTTTTTGAGTTGGATTAGCTACATAACCAGCATTTTTGGCCTGTAAATCAAAAACTGTACCAGAGACAGGGGCGCGGAGTTCTTGATATCTTAAATTCAACCGAGTTTGGGAAATTTTACTGTTAATATCTGCTAAGTTCTGTTCATTTTCCCGCACAACTTTCATAAATTGGCTATCAATTTCGGCAATGTGCTGTTTATTACTACCTATTTTTTCTAAAATAGTTTTATCAGAAGCTGCGATAGTATTAGTAAATTGTTCTTGCCCTTTTTCAATATCATATTGTAACCGTTTTTGTTCTTCAGCGAGTTGGGCGACTTCTGCGGCTAAATTCTGTACTTGTTGTTGTTGGTTAAGGTATTGTAGCTGAGATATACCGCCTTCTTCGGCTAATATTTTAATTTTATCTAAAATTTGCTGTTGAATTGCTAAACTCGCTTGTGTATCTTGGAGTTTAAATGTTGTTTGTGATAGTTGTTTGCGGCTTTTAGCAACTTCTAAACGGGCAGATGCCGCACGAGATTCTAATTCTTTTTTGGATATTTGTAGCTGTAGTTTTTCATCTGCATCTAAGCCTACACCTGTGGTAGAGTTTTTGAGTTGATTACGCAATAATTCATTCTCTTCAACTAAAGCGACTCGACTTTTTAGCAGAAACTCTGCATCTCTTGGCAAACGACCGCGTAAGAAATTTAGTTCAGATGAAATACCAGAAGTCGCTCCCATTAAGCGGCGATAAATTTGATTTTCCTGCATTAAAGCAGAGCGAATCTTATTTAAAGACTCTAATTGAGCAACAGTAGCCACAGTTTCAAAAGTTAATAATAAATCCCCTTTATTAACTTTTTGCCCATCTTTGACAAACACTTCTCTGACCACACCACTTACAGGTGCTTGTACTTCTTTAACAGTTCCCTCTGGTTTTAATTGGCCTGTTGCGGGTACTACTTGCTCAATTTTGGCAAAATATGCCCAACCAATACCTACACAAGCTAAACCGATGAGGGTCAGCATGATTGTTCGTGACCAAATAGGAGATTGACGTAGGATAACTGACTGCTCAAATTCTTGTTCATTGAATTTAACTAAAGCTGGATTTGCCTTAGTTTGTGGTACAAGTTGAGAGTCAAGCTTTACTGCTTTATCTTGTTTACCATTGCCATTAGCATTGACATGATTACCATTAAGTTGAGTCATAGATTTGGTGGTTAACTGTTGACTGTTGACTGTTGACTATTGACTATTGACCAATTACAAATTAACTTCTTGTTGTTGATACAGGTAAAAATAATGACCTTTAGCAGCCATCAATTCTTGGTGACTTCCTTGTTCTATGACTTTTCCACTATCCATGACAACGATGATATCTGCATGGCTGACGGTGTTGAGGCGGTGGGTAATAAAGAAAACTGTGTTACCGCGAAAGGCTTGGGCTAAATTCAAACAGACTTGTCTTTCTGTGGGGTAGTCTAAGGCACTGGTAGCTTCGTCTAATACTAACAGTTTTGGTCTTTGGAGGACGGAACGAGCGATCGCAATTCTCTGTCTTTGTCCCCCAGAAAGTCCCGCACCTCTTTCACCTACACGGGTATTATACCCATTGGGTAAACCCATAATAAATTCGTGGGCAGCAGCTACACGCGCGGCTTCGATAATTTCTTCAGTGCTAGCATCGGGGTTTGTCAGGGCAATATTTTCCTGCACTGTCCCGTCAAATAATAGGGTTTCTTGGGGTACTACACCAACTTGTCGCCGCAATGAGTACAATTCGACTTTGGAAATATCGTAACCATCAATTAAAATTCTCCCCGCTTCTACGTCATACAAACGCAGCAGTAACTTCATCATCGTACTTTTACCGGAACCGCTTTGTCCGACAATACCGACAAATTTACCTGCGGGAATTTCTAAATTGACGTTGTTTAGTTGTAAGGGGCCACTTTGGGCAAATCTAAAGGAAATATTTTCGTATTTTACAGACCCTTGAATCTCAGGGAGGGGGATATTGTAGCGGTCGATTTCGGCTTCTTGGGGTGTATCAACAATATCGCTCAAACGTTCTAAGGATAATGCTGTTTCTTGGAAGCTTTGCCACAGTTGCGCCAAGCGTAAAATTGGACTGGTGACGTAACCTGAGATAATGCGGAAAGCGATTAATTCCCCTAAAGTTAATTCGCCTTGCAATACTAGATAAGCACCCACCCACAACACTAATAAACTGCTGAGTTTGTTGAGGAATTGGCTTGTGGAGTTAGCGAGAGTAGAAGTGACGACGGTTTTAAAACCAGATGCGACATATCGAGCATACCGCTCTTGCCAAGAAAAGCGCGATCGCAGTTCGATATTCTGCGCTTTCACTGTCTGAATACCAGACATCACCTCAACTAAATAAGATTGAGTTTCTGAGTTGCGTTCGGCTTTGGAACGTAACTGTCTACTAACTGTTGGCGATGCAATTAGGGTAATGACAACAAATATGGGAATTGTTCCTAACCCAACCAAGGTAAGTTGCCAGCTATAAAATAGCATGACGATGATGTAAACCACCGAGAATACAGCATCTAACCCTACTGTTAACGCCGTCCCGGTGAGGAATTGACGAATATTTTCTAATTCGTTGATGCGGGTAGCCAGTTCACCCACGGGGCGTTTTTCAAAGTAGCGTAGGGGTAGCCGCAGTAAGTGATCAATAATTTCTGAACCCAAACCCATATCGATACGGTTGGTAGTATCGACAAATAAGTAGGTTCTTAAGGTGGTGAGAACGGCTTCAAACACACCCACAACTAACAGCAACACACCCAAAACGTTCAGCGTACTGATACTATTTTGAACAATGACTTTATCAATAATTAGCTGAATAACTAGGGGGTTGGCTAAAGCTGCGAGTTGCACAAAGAAGGAAGCAATAAAAACTTCGATGAGAACCCGACGATAACGTGTTAGGTAAGGGAGAAACCACCGTAAACCGAAGCGTTCTTGGGGTGTTTCTTTGGTGGAAGACAGCAGTAGTACCCGAATTTGTGGGGGGTAACTTTCGGGAATAACTTCTAAATGTTCGACTATTTGCGCGGGTTTACAGCGTACTATGCCTTGGGATGGTACACCTAAAACGACTCTATTGGCATCGGCTGCATATAAAACAGCGTAACCATCATCATAGTGGACTAATGCTGGTGTAGGGACGCGAGTAATAGCAGCCGCAGGTATATCTACTAAATTAGCTTTGAGTCCGATTAACTCTGATAGGTAGGCGCAGGCGGGGAAGGAAATAGTCCCTTGACGTTTGATTTGCTCATTTAAAATGCGGCGCACTACTTCCTTACGAAAAGGAATTTGCAGGTGCTTGGTTAGCATTTGAAAGCAAGCAAATGTGGAATTTAACTCACCCCTACCACGAACAAAGGGGAATTTTTGCTTTTGTTTACTGTAGCTGGGGGAAGGTTCTGAGGAGGGAATATCTTGTTCGTCGGCGTAGGGAATATCTACAATTTCTGCTATGACTGGTTGGCTATCACTAATAGCCAATTGTCCGATTTGTTGATAATTGTTATCCAGAAATAACAAATCAAACGGTGATAAACCAATTAACCGTGCCGAAATTCCTCCACTCACCTCAATCACTTGATTACCATCGCTGGGTTCGAGGCGAGAACCCACTGGGTAATTTGTGACTGTACCGCCACTCACAAACCAAACACTATCACTATCTAATTGATGGGAAAAATTTCTGCCTGGAGGAAGGTAATCTACTTTGGCATTTTCCAAAGCTTGGATAGCCAGTTGGTCAAGATTATCAACTACATGAGCTTGTTGGGCTAATTGACTACCCAAAACATCAAAAATCTCAATAATGCTGCTGTGGCTTTGTCGCCCGTGCGCAAAAGCTGGATAGGAATCTAACAGGTTGAGGTAATCTGTAGCATTTATAGTTAAACCTATCACTTCATCGCTGGAAGCGATCGCTGTTTCACAAGCCACACCCCGCAATAACCCGATTTCACCAATAATTTCCCCTGATTTAAGTAACTTGAGGGTGCTGGGAACCTGGGTTTGCGGGTCAAATCCCAACAGCCGCACCTGTCCTTCATAAATAATCGTGATGCGGTCTGGTGTTTTTTCCTTACCAATAATTTTCTGCCCGATGCGATAGCGTAACGGCTGTATCTTGTCTATAAGATGATTCAGTTCCTCCCCCGGTAACTGGTCAAACCCTTCTAGGCTGAAAAGAAACTCTTGAAAAGCACTCTTTATATAAGTCATTTCTCACGTAATTAATTATCTATAAATTGAATACTCTTTGATGCCAACATAATCAAAACTGCGAGTGATTAATTTACGCAGATAAAATAACATTGGTTATTTTCACTCCATATACCCAATCACATCATCAGATGTGTAAATTACGTCAATATTACAGTTACACAAATATACTTCATATAAATTTATGAAAACATTAAGGATATATACTCAAATTAAAAGTATCATAAACTTATACTTTAGTAATTACTTGAGCTAAAATACTTAATCTTGTCTCTGTGCCTTGGTGTCTTTGTGGTGAAAATCTCTCATAGTAAGGAACAGAGAGCAGCGTTTTTTCTTTTGAATAGGAAGTTCTGAGTCATGAGTAAAAGTATTTAACCTTCTGCCTCCTACCTACGGCCGGTAGCGCAAACTAAAGTAAAAGCCCTCATCTTGAACATTGTTACCCCTGTCTTGTAAGTCTACGAAGGGAACAGCGTAGTCTAAACGTAGAGCGAGACGGTCAATACCCAAGGCATTATCCCACAGCATTCCTAAACCTGCACCAGCTAAGAAAGTTTGATCTGGTAATTTGTTGGGATTATCACCTTGATTCCAGACGACACCCATATCAAAAAAGGGCGCTAGTTGTATTGTTGGTAATCCTGCGACATTCCTTTGCACGATAATTCTGTCTTCTACTGACAACCTGACACCATTGTCACCGAAGCGGATGTTTTGTCGATAACCGCGTACAGATTGTCCTCCGCCAATAACAAATTGTTGGGAGGGTAACAAACTATTGGGGGTGAGTTGCACATCACCTTGGATGATTAATAGATTATTATTACTCAATTGTTGCGATCGCTGTATTTGACCCTGCCAACTAAAAAAGTGACTATCAGGAATGGGGTCTGGGTTACTCGTCGCATTGAATAAGCCGACACCAAAGTTAAATTGCGATCGCAAAAACCAAGCACCTTGAGAACTGCGACTGACATAATCTTGACCAAACTTAATCACACTGGTACGGCTCACGCCATTTTGATCAGGGCCGATACCGAAGGGGGTAGGGAGGCGGTCAAAGAGGAAAGTTTGACCATCTTGATATGTGAATCCTAATGATAAAGCAAACTCTTCTCTAGGCGATCGCCACAATGGTTGACGGTAATTAATTTCATATATATCCTGTTCACCTTGAATCCCCAAATCCTTAAATGGCGCTTCAGTAATTTTGCTGCTACTTGGAGAAACCCTCAGTTGCACAGTTCCGTTCATAGCGTTGACGGGAATTTGATATCCAAAATCAAAAGCCTCAAAACCACCCGTGAATGTACGATAATAAGCACCTGTAAGTAAATCCCCAAAGCCAGTTAAGTTACGATAACCCAGTTCTACCCCAAATCTTTCTCCACCCACACTAGGCGGGGAATAGTTATCAATTAAGAAGTTGCTAGTAAAGTTTTTCGCCTCTTGCACACGCACAATTAACAAACTTTGTCCCACTTGACCAGTAGGACGGAGGCTGGCTTCTACATTGGTAAATAGGGGATCGAGTCGCAATAATCGCAACTGTTCCTCCAACTTCACCGCATTGAGAGGAACACTCGCACCTAGTCGAATGCGGCTACGAATATAAGCTGGGTTAACATGCTGTGTCCCTTCAATATCAATGTCTGCTAAACGCCCTTCAATTACCCTAATCACTAAAACCCCATCTGTCGCCCCTGGTTGTGGAGTCACGGGAACGGCACGGGAATTGAGATAATTCTGATTTAAGTAAAGTTGCGTCACCGCATCAGCCGCTTTTCGCACCTCCTCCGCCGTCAGTTCTCGTCCTTCAAAGGGTTTGACTACAGGTGCAAAGTCACTTTGTCCAAAAACTGTGCTATCTATAACCCGAATTTCTTTTACATATAACTTTTCAGGAAATGTTGTTGTGTCTGCTGTTGCTGGTTGCTGATTAGATTCTGGCTGAGGTGGAGTAGTCTCTGCTGACTGTACTATTACTGATTCAGAAGATGAAGTCACCTCATCAGCTAGACTACGTTGTCCATTATCAACTAATAAACAAGCAATTGAGAGAATTAATAGTATTGAGCAATTAGTATAAAAATTTTCCATCTTTCCCCTGAGAAGACGATTGGCAGCAAAATTGCACAGTTTTGGCTGATTTGTAGATATCAGCTTTCTGTTTCCTTGACGGGATGGGTTTCTCACCGAAAACGACTGATGTTGATTTTGACCCATAGCGTTACTGCCCACGTATCTGAATAGCATATTTTTTACAAAAATTCTTAAAAAGTTTTGTAACTAAAAATGATTATTAACAGTAATTTCCCGTACAAGTGATAATACAGCATTATATTCTGGTAGTAGCAAAAATCCTGAGAGTAATTCCATGTCACCACTGATCTCCATTGTCATCACCAATTACAATCGAGAGCGTTATATTGGGGAAGCGATCGCCAGCGTCTTACAACAGACATGGCAGGATTTTGAGCTACTTGTGTGGGATGATGGCTCTACGGATGGGTCAGTGGCGATCGCTCAGAGATATGCCCAGCAAGATAGACGAGTGCGGGTAGTAACAGCACCGCATCAAGGAACAGCCAAGGCGCGTAAAGAGGCAATTTCTCAAACCACAGGCACTTATCTCGGTTGGGTAGATAGTGATGATATCCTCGCTCCTATGGCCTTAGCCCAAACACTCACCGTCCTCCAGCGTCATCCAGAAGTTGGCTTAGTTTACACCGATTACCTAGATATTAATGCTGATGGTCAAATACTAGGCTATGGTCATCGTTGTCGCATTCCTTACTCGCCCCAAAGGCTACTGGTAGACTTTATGACCTTCCACTTCCGCTTATTGCGGCGTTCTGTGTATGAACAGGTGGGAGGTGTGCATATATATGCCTCTGACTATACTTATGATTATGATTTGTGCTTGCGCCTGTCAGAAGTAACACAAGTATATAATCTCAAAAAGCCTCTTTATCTATATCGGATTCACAATCAAAGTATCTCAGTCGCTAACAGAACTAAACAAATTCTCTGGGCGCAACAAGCAGTCGCTAAAGCTTTGCAACGGCGGGGACTGGCGGATAAGTGGCGTATTGATGTGGAATTACCCTCTGGTCGCTTTATCTTGCGGCGTAAGCAAAGGCAGACAACTTTAACTAAGACAGCCTGTGCAAGTGTAGCTTGCTTATTGTCCTTATGGGGAATGAACACCCCCACCCAAGCCCAACAGATTACCCCCGCCGCCGATGGGACTAATACCATTGTCACACCCAACGGTAACAGAATTGACATTACAGGTGGCACAACTTCTAGTAACGGTCTTAACCTTTTCCATAGCTTTCAACAGTTTGGAGTTAGTGCAGAACAAATTGCCAACTTCCAAGCCAATCCCAACTTGCAAAATATCCTTGGTCGAGTGACAGGCGGTAATGCCTCGATTATCAATGGTTTAATTCAAGTAACAGGGGGCAACCCTAACTTATTCTTGATGAATCCCGCCGGCTTCGTTTTTGGCACTAATGCTAGTTTAAATGTTCCTGGCGCGTTTACAGCCACAACCGCCAACGGTATCAAGTTTGACGGTAGTTGGTTTAATGCTGTTGGTAATAATAACTATGCCGCCTTAGTGGGCAACCCTACAGGCTTTGCTTTTACCATGAGTCAACCAGGGGCTATTATCAATGCTGGTAACTTGGGAGTAGGTGAAGGACAGAGTTTGAGTCTTTTAGGTGGGACAGTCGTTAATACTGGACAACTTACAGCCCCAGCCGGGCAGATTGTAGTTACATCCGTACCTGGGCAGAATTGGGTGCGCCTCAGCCAGCCAGGAAATATTTTAAGCTTGGAAATTCAACCCCTCACACCCAATAGTAACCAACCCAACAATTGGACAGTGGCGATCGCCTCTTTACCAGAATTACTTACAGTCGGTAATACTAACACAGGCTTAACCGCCAACGCCGATGGTAGCGTTAAATTGACTAACTCCAACGTCACCATCCCTACTACCCCAGGCACAACTATTGTCAGTGGAAATGTGAATGTCTCTGGGAACACAGGCGGAACTGCCAGTGTTTTGGGTACAAAAGTCGGCTTAGTAGGCGCAAATATTAACGCCTCCGGCAATAACAACGGCGGTACTGTGTTAATTGGCGGAGATTACAAAGGTGGAGGTACTGTACCCAATGCTACGCAGACATACGTCGATTCCCAGACCACCATCAACGCTAATAGTAATCAAAATGGTAACGGCGGACGTGTAATTGTTTGGGCTGATAATTCCGCACAATTTTTTGGTAACATTTCCGCCCGTGGTGGCGCAAATGCAGGAAATGGTGGTTTTGTAGAAGTATCCGGCAAAAATTTCTTAACCTTCAACGGACAAGTAGATACTAGCGCCGCCAATGGTCAAGTAGGCACATTATTACTAGACCCCAGCACCTTAAATATTATTGATGCCGCATCCGGGGGTACATTTGATACCACAACAGGCACGATTCTCGCCAATGATCCTGATAATGGAGCAAATACCATTTCTTGGGGTAGGCTTAGGGCTTTGAGCAGTGACACTAGTATTAATCTGCAAGCAACAGGTGATATTACTATCGAAGATATCACAGGTACATCAGGTGTCACTTCCAACAACTTAGCTTCATTAGACTTGAGTACTGGTGGTAGTTTCAGCTTAACTTCCACCAATGGTGCTGTCAGATTTGTTGATCGTAATGACACCATTCAAACTGATGGGGGAGCGATAAACATTTCTGGGGCAAGTTTGTCATTGGGAAATCTCGATACCAGCAATATAAATTTTGGTAGTCAAGGTGGTAACGTCAGCCTCAGCGCGACAGTTGGCGATATTACCGTGGGTAACATTAACACCAGTGGAGAAGGAAGCAGCGACTTTCAAGGTATTGGTGGTAACGTGACTTTGCAAGCTACAGGCAATGTGACTGCTGGTAATATTGTGACTAGCGGTTTTGGCTACAACTCAAGTTTTCCCACCAATGTGCAACCATCTCTGGAGTCTACCCCAAGTACAGGCGGAAACGTTAATATAACAGCAACTGGAAAAATTGATGTAAAAGATATTACAACAACTGCGAGAGACTCACTTGCTACAGGTGGTAATGTTACCTTAACCACTACTAATCCATTTGGTAGTACGATTACTTTTAACAGCATTAACACTAGTGCTATAACTTACAATTCTAGTGGGAATGCTCAAAGTGGCAATGTACAAATCATCACCAATGGTTTAGTACAAGGAAATGGATTAGTAACACGGACAACATACACTATTAAAACCGACGCAGAATTTAGAGGATTTGGTTACGGCTATTCTTCTCCAGTGTTAACAAATGGTACGGTGGAAATTCAACATGATGGTGGACCAGACAATGTGCCATTTGTCGTCAATAATCCTAGTGTAAGCAGCACAGCACCGCTTGTAAATGGCACTGTAGGGTTAATTTCTACAGGTGATAACCCTAGTGCATCTGCTGGGAGTTTCCCCGTCTTGTCTAATGGGGGAATAGCCAGTGGCACACCCAGTAATATTACTATTAGGTCGATTAACACCCCGCCAACACTTACCACAACCTCTCCCATATCCTTGAATGCGCAACCGGGTGTAGGTTTTGACTTTACGTTCACAGCCAACGTTAACGATATCAATCAAGATAATACTACTGTTGTAATTGATGCCATCTTGGCAGGAACACTGAAGCGAGGTAATACAGTATTAGGAGCTGGAGACACTTTAACTGTGGGTGAAACATTACACTATACTCCGCCAGGGAATATCACTACTAACGGAAACATTGAAGCCTTCAGAGTCAAAGCCAGTGATATAGTTTCATCTTCGCCGACAGTACCCGTAGCGGTAGGAGTACAAGTCCCAACACCACCGCCACCGCCACCGCCACAAGTTGACAACTGTAAAATTTTGCCATCTGCTTGTAAACCATCAACTAATATACCACCAGTTAACCCGCCAAATAATGGTGGAGGTGATACCACTGTCACATTAAATCCCGATCCCGAACGTGACTTCACAAACGCAGTTGCTAGACAGTTAGGTGTAGCTGCACCAGGAATTAAAAGCATAGATGATGGCCAGGAAATTTTACAGCAAATAGAAAAAGCTACAGGTGTGAAACCTGCGTTAGTTTACCTCAGTTTTGTACCTGTAGAAATTGCTAGCAATACCTCGACTGGTAACAACAAATCTACTAAAATTTTAAATACCGTAGGTCAGAGCGATCGCGATCAATTAGAAATCATAGTAGTTACTGGTAAAGGAAACCCCATCCGCAAGCGCATCGACGGCACAACTAGAGCCACAGTGTTGCAAGTAGCCAAAGAATTTCGTGAGCAAATAGTTAATCCAGAAAACCGCGACACTCAAGGTTACTTACAACCATCCCAACAACTATATAAATGGATAATTGCCCCATTGGAGGCAGAATTACAAGCACAAGGCATCAATAATTTAGTCTTTTTGCCAGATGTTGGCTTACGGACAACACCGTTTGCAGCCCTCCACGATGGTAAACAATTCATTGTAGAGAAATACAGCATTGGCTTAATGCCCAGTCTCAGCTTAACTAACACTCTCTATACCGACATCAAAAAATCCCAAGTTTTGGCTTTAGGAATTTCTCAAAGCACTCAGGGACAACAACCACTACCAGCTGTTCCTGTTGAGTTATCAACTCTTGTTTCCAAACTCTGGCCGGGTAAATTACTCTTAGATAAGCAAGCAACATTAGACAATCTGAAAATGATTCGTCGCCAACAACCATTCGGCATTATTCATTTAGCCACCCATGCTGATTTTATTCCCGGCCCGTTAAGCAATTCCTATATTCAATTCTGGGAAGACAAATTGCGCTTAGACCAAATCAGACAATTAAGATTAAATGAACCCCAAGTCGAGATGATGGTGCTGAGTGCTTGTAGAACTGCTTTAGGGGATGAACAAGTAGAAATTGGGTTTGCTGGTTTAGCGGTACTTGCTGGGGTGAAAACTTCCATTGCTAGTCTGTGGGCTGTCAACGATGCAGGTACGGCAGCTTTGATGACGAAATTTTATGAATCCCTCAAAACTGCGCCCATCCGTGCAGAAGCACTCAGAGAAGCTCAGGTAGCTATGGCAAAAGGACAAGTTTACATTAAAGATGGTCGGGTGGAAGGTTTAGGCGGCGATCGCGGCTTGGTTTTACCTGCCCAAAGTGTCGCAGAAGATGAAGATACTATACAACTCACCCATCCTTATTATTGGGCAGCATTTACGATGGTGGGCAATCCTTGGTAAATTAATTTTTAATTTGTAATTCGTAATTCGTAATTAATACTTAGATTACCTATCTAATTTTTGTAAGTCTCAATTTGGGCTATGGCTTCTTCTGCCGACACATTACCGTAGATGACAGACATTATCCCTGGCAAATATTCATCCATCATCATTACGTTAGCGTAAACCAACCGTTGGATGAGTGCGGCTGTGAGTCTGTCACCTTCTACATCAATACTGGTTTTATAGCTAATCTCCCCATCGTTAAAATCTAGCTCAAAGTTGCCGAGCATCATGCCACAATTCGCTCTTGTGATCAACTCTGCTACAGCCAGTCGTTTATCTTCTGGTGCATTAACTGGACAAATCGAGTAGAAGATAAATTGTTGTTGTTCTTCTCTCGCTCTAGCGTAACAATTCCATTTGCCATTTTCACCTTGAAAACTGATTTGTAAAGCTGACTGTCCTGGAAGTTGTACAAAAGGCCAATCATCGGTGGTGAAGAAATTAATCATTTCCTCAAAAATATTGCTATCTATAGGAGAGGTTTGCGGATTTTTCTCTGGTTCAATATTTTTAAAGTTTTTCAAAAACTTATCAATTCCTTCTAACATTTTATCAGCCGCTTCTTGAGTTTTTGCTGATAAATTAGCCTCTGTCCAATCTTGAAAAAAATTAATAATTCCTTGGGAAACTTCTTCACTAGAAGTTGCTGTTTGACTAATATTTTCTGGACTAATATATGACCAAAGAGTGCGGTAGCCAACTTCTCCTAATTGCTGTTTCTGTTTTACAGATAATACTAACCAACTTTCGGTAGATAGTAATATATTGTCAGGTTGTTCTTGGCTTAATTTAAAGATATAATTTGCAGCCTCTTCAACATTGGTAATCTGTTCTGCTAACACTGGTATTAAATCAGGTTTAAGACTAAGTAAGTCGTGGAGAAAATTTATAAGTATGTAACAAAGAATTAAGCAGAAGAATAAGAGTTAAATTTTACACGTTGCGTACTGTAGTTTCCCTTTTCTCCTCTATTTTGAACTCCATCAATGACAGCATAGGCAAGGTCTAATTCATCCTCAAAACTTTGAGAAGCTAGTTCATTTTTTTTCAGGTGTTGCCACTCCAATTCAATTGGATTCATCTCTGAGCAATATTTAGGTAAAAAGAAGATGTACAAACCCATCTCTTCCCACTTTGTCCATAATTGCTGAACTTCTTTGCACCGATGTATCGGGCCGTTGTCCTGAACGATGACTCTGATACGACCTGCTTTTTGGGCTTCAAGTGCTTCAAGCTCCATCATTTGAATATAGGATTTGCGTGAAACGCCACCAATCACTAGACCGTACACAAAACTAATTAGGGGTTGAAGAAACCCAATAATACTTAACCTTCGCCCCCTACGTTTACTTTGCTCCAAGCGTTTTTGCTGTCCTCGAAAGTAATAACTGTAACTCGGTTCACTCCAAGCACAAAACCCTGATTCATCCACATACTTTAAATCGATTTCGCCAACAGCAGCAGATAATTCCAGCATTTCTAAGTCTGCCTGTTTGATTTGCTGTACTACCGGGTCTTGTTTCCCCTTATGACTTTTTCGTGTTCGCTTCCAAATGACCCCCTTTTTTTGAGTACCTGCCTTAACCAGTCAGGACTCAATTTCACGGAGCGTTCTTGCTCTAATTTTTGGGCTAATTGAACACTATTATATGTACGTGGTTCTTGCTCCAAGCATTTTTCTAAGAACGCCATGTCAGCTTCTGCCCACCTTGATTTTCCTCCCCGCCCTGCTTTCTCCCACAGTCCTTCTAGACCTTGTTTTTCCCATCTATGCAAAACTTCTCTTACTGTTTGGGCAGTCCAGTCAAAGTGATCTGCTATCTTCTCTACGTACCAACCATGTGCGCTTAATCTGATCACTTCGGCTCGGTCTTTCACTTTCTGGGGTACATCTGCCGTTCTCAGGTTGAACAGAATTTTATCTTGCTTAGGAGTCAGAAATACCCTTAAACGGCTGCCCATATCCCTGTTACCTTGGTAGACACATTTATGTATTTACTTATCTTTACACACTTTGGTTTTTTCACCTTGTTCTACTTAGTTTCTATAGTAATATTAGTGTCATGCAGGAAATTTACTTGTTCAAAGTTGTAGATACCTGGTTTGAGGTTGAATAACTCTTCAGTTTCGATACGGTTGTAGAGTTGTGGTGTAACTTGGAGGGTGAGGCGACAATCAAGGAGTTCATTATTTTTTGTTGTGAAAGTGAGATTAACAGCACAAACAACTAAGGGAGATTGGGCGGAGTCGAGAAAGGTTACTTCGTTGTTTATTTGATGGCTAGCACTTTGTGATAACATTGGCGATAAATTTATACTTGATTTTTAACCACCATGACAGTGCTAGAATAGCGATCGCTCCACCAATTATTACATTGTCAAATGAGTATCGAGTGATCAGACTTTATATTCACTTGTATCGCTATTCCTAGCTTCAGCGTGATGTTATGCTCAGTTATACCTAACTTTTTCTAAGATAGATGGGTAATCCATATCAGCAGCGTAAGCCGCAGCATCGAGACAATTAACAATCATAGGCATTTGTAACTCTGTATTAAAGTAGAATATACCAGTACGAAAAGCAATTTCTCCAGTAGTATAATTCAACTCAAAACTGCCAAAAAAGGTTGTCAGATTTAACTGATTGAGGCATCTTGCGATTCGCTCGTTTTCAGACTTCGTAACTTTGATAGGTAGGTAAGCAATCGCTAGTATAATATATTTATCTAAATTCATAATATTCAGATGAACTATTAATTCAGCATTTTGCCCCTGATAGCGAGTGTGATATAGACCATTGTTAGCCTTTTCTAAATTCCAATCTTCTGTTTTTAAAGCTTGTAAAATTTCTTCTTCCATAAGCCCTGCATCTTCCTAAATTATTTAGTTGAGGTTGGCTTGTTGAAATGCGCCCTCTATGGACATACCCTCTTCTAAAATTGCTGGAATTGATAACCAGAAATCTTGCACTCCTTGATAAACTTCTTGAGTAAGATTGTGTACTATTTGAGTATTTAATTGAACGTTCTCAAAAAACAGACCAATTCTAAAATATACTTGTCTACTATTTATATCTAATTCTAGATTACCAATGGGAATGCGATAATTTGCATAATTGATAAATTCTAGAATTATAGATTCTTTCTCTTCTGGTATCAATAAAGGAATATTCCCCTTAACAGACAACATTTTATGCTCGTCTTGACAGTAAAAAGAGATAAAAAATTCTCTTTGACTTGTCTCTATAGGAATTAATAACCAATAATTATCTGTTTGTGTTGGTTGCCAACCAGCTTCCTGTAAAGCAGACATTATAAAATGTATATCATAAATTTGATTCATAATTAACCGTTGTTAGGCAAATCAAGATATTTGATAATAGCATCACTAAATTTGCTCACAATACTTTCATCTTTATCAGATTTATGATCTGCAAAGAGTTTGCGTAAATCTTGGTATAGTTTGGGATTCTTATCTTTGACTGCGGATAAATCTCTACTTGTTACAATTGCTCTTTTACCTTCATGATTCAGCCGAGAATCAAGTTCCTCTGGTTTCACATCTCTAGGATTAGGATCGCTCTCGGCTTGAGACATGGAAAGATGTTGGAAGACATTTTCATTCTCATCTTTAAAGCCTTTACTTCTCTCATCAAGTGACAACATATTGGTAATATGTGCTACAGAATGCCGCGATGGTTCGGCAACAACTGATGCGACAAATACTGTTTCCTGATTGGATGTACCTGTGATGCTACTGGGAAAATTCTTATAAAACTCTTTAGCTTGTTTAACAGATACAGGATTACTACCATAATCATATTTACTTGTTAATTCACGGGGAACTCCAACTTTTGCTTTGGTACTCAAGTTTAAACCTGTAATCTTCTTATTTTGGATTAGTTCTTTACAGATATTCAGCATGGTACTAGGGTTTCTCGCACTCTCTATGGCAGTGTAATCTTGTTGAATCCGCTCAATTAACTTTTCTTTATCTTTGATTTTGTCTGTTTTATCTTCAGCAGCAATTTTCTCATTTTGTTGAATGACTTCGATTGCTTTCTCAGCTTTTGCTTTTTCGCCTTGTAAGTCTTTGAGTCTCTTTTGTAATAATGACCTAGTTTGTTTGTAGGTATCACCGCTAGCAGATTTCAAATAGTAGTCGTATATTGGATTTGCTTTAGATGTAGGTACGATATAGTAATTATTCACCTGGCAAACAAAGAAATCTCCTGCACCAACTTTAAAAGTATTACTGGGATAAAATTCTGCTTGACTGGCTACAGAATAAGCTATCTGTGCTTTAGCTAATTCTTGATGAATTTTATTACCTTCTTGTTTGATTGTTTCTTCTCTATCAGCTCTGGAACGTTCTAGTAATTCACGATCTCTCTGTGGTGTCTCAGCAGTTGGGTTTTCGATAGCAGCACCACGAGGATTTATGACACCGGCTGATTTTCCAGTTTCCTGACTTTGATTAGCTCTGGAACTTTCAAGCAATTTCCGATTTCTTTTTGATGTCTCAGTTGTGGGATTTTCTGTCGTAGAAGTAGTGCGAGGATCTGTTAATCCTGATAATTGTCGTGCTTTACCAGTGCGAATATCAACTTTGGTATAACCTTTATAATAGGTGTTAGAAACTTGCTTCAGAGATTCATACAGCAGTTTATCAAATCTGCCTTCATCTTCTTCATTGTTCTTATTTTCGACCTGGTTTGATTGACCTTCAGGATTAATTTTTCCTTCAAAGTGAATGATATCTCCATCGTTTGTATGTTTATCAACAACTAGCTTGAGATATTGCATTCGGTAGTTGCTCTTGATAACTTTGATGCGGTTATTCACTTCTTTTAGAGATAATTTGTCATTATCACCAATCTTTTCTGCTTCCTTGAGTGCAGCTTTTAAATCGGTTGACTTCTGTTCTTGTGTGCGCTTATCTTCACCAGCAAAAGTGGCTGCTTTCTGATCATTAACCCAATTCTTACCAGCTTCCTTCTTATCTTCAACCCACTGCTTACCAGCTTTGTATTTTTCCTTAGCTGAATCTTTCAGCTTGCCAGCTTTCTTACCTAACTTACTATTTTTAAACTTGTTACCAATTTTCTTAAACGCTTTCGTACCTTTATCGATGATCCAATCAACTGCTTTCTCCACGGGTTTGCGCAGTTTTTGGAAGATGGCTTGAATCTTACCAGCTATTCCACCTAAGCCTAAAAGACTTGCTAGGAAACTGATGACTACAGGTAAAGATTTAGCTAGGGCATTTTCCACACCTTTGATTGCTTGGTCAAGTGAACCAGCAGCGATCGCCCCAATTGCATCCAGTATGGCATTAATTAAATCAGCAATCTGCCCGGCGCGTTCGATAAAGAATTTGACAATCTCATAAATCGCCTTCGCTGCTTTAATGAAGGCTGAGGCTGGTGTTAGTAGGCTCAAAATCCACTCAATACCTGCTGTAATCACTTTCTCAATGACGAAGTTCTTGATAGGTTCAATTACCAAGGTATTGAGGTCGCCAATTCTGTCTTGCACAAACTGCCACATCCCAGCTATTCCCTGACTAGCTAAGACTCTAAATACCTCAACACTTTGCTCCATCCGGCTAACTTTCTTCTCACCCAATCGTTTCACAGCTTGGGCGCGAATTACTTCATAGGTAAAGCCCAAAAGCTGCATTGCTACGCTAAAAATCCCTTTGATGTCAAGATTTTCTGGAATTTGAAGTCCACTTGCTGCCATAGTCCCAGTCAGCCAGCCAATTAATCCTGCTTGGAGGTACTTGCCGATATTCTTCATAAAGTTGAGGAAGCCTTGCTTCACCGCCTGGATTAAATTTCCCAGGAAGCCTATCGGGTCTTTGAGGATTTGCCCGACTACACTAGCAACTCTAGCTAATACCTGAAGCAGCATTTTTGTCAATTCAATGATCGTTTTGATCACGCCGACAATGAAGTCTAAAGCTTTCTGCACCAAACCTTGATTTGCCGCTTTCATCTCTTCAATGCGGGCATCCACAGCATCCAGATTTTCTTTATACTTCTGGGCTAGGGTATCAATTAGCTCATCTTGCTTGCTGTCAACAGTCTGCTCTAACTCGGCAAATTTACTTTCAATATCTGCGGCTGCTTTTTGACCAACTCCTTTCAGGTCTTGGGGTAATTTGTTGATGTAGTTCTGAATTTCCTGCTTACCAGAGGCAATTTCCGCTTTGGCTTGGGTCAGACCTTTACTGATAATGGCGACAACGTTGTTGATCACCCCATCCATTTGTTTGATGTAAAGATTGCGACCTTCTTCATAGAAAGCGTTCACCTCTGATGGCATACCAAACAATTTATCTTTCAGCCATTTTCCAGGCCCCCAAAAACCACTGTAGCGATCGCTCTTATAATCATCCATCCGCTTGCCGACATAATCCTCAAAGGCTTTCTTCGCCTCGGCCGCACCACTATCAAAGGCTTGGATGACTTGACCGTCTAATTCACTGAGGCTTTTCTCAACCTTAACCTTAGTATTCTCATAAATTTTGTTAATATCGCCTGCAACTTTTGCCCTGGCTTGCTCATCCTTACCTTTGGCTCCCACCTGATGGTCTGCTACCTGACCCAAATTTTGACTACGGGTATTGTGCATTGCATCCAGATGTTGTTTAACTGTAGTTTCCGCCGTAGCTTGAGCCGTTTTCAGAATAGCTTGTTCTTGTAGGCGATATTTAGGCGGTGCTTCTACAGCGCTGGTTTGTGCATCTTTCTTAGCTGCCAGCGCTCCTTGAAACTCTGGTTCGTTAGACTTAGCTAACTGCTCCTCGGTAACATCCGCCTCACTCATCTGCTGCTCAATTTTCTGACTATCGGCTTGCAGTGGTGCTTCTACTTCACCTTGTCCTTTCGATTTAGGTGCGGCTTGATTTGCACCTACACCTGATGGCGGTTTGCCTGGGTCAGTTTTTGACAGTGGCGTTACTTGTTTCGCTTCAATACCGCTAGTGTCTGGTTTTTCTTTGGTCTTCTCTGCTAACGGTTCTTGAGTAGCTTTCTGTCCTTCTTTAACCTGACCACTCAACTCACCTTTAACTGAGTCAAGCTGGTTGTTATTTTTAAAGTTGTCAGCCTCCTCTAAGGTTTTAGGAGCCATGTCAGCAATTCGCTGCATCAATTTGGCTTTGAAAGCTGCTGCATCAAATGCTGGAGTCTGGGTTTTTTCCATCTCACCAACTTGATTAGCTTGAGCCTTACTATCTACTTCATTACTAGGAGGTTCGGCTGCTGCTTGCGCTTCCCCTGCTTTTTTATCAGCAGGCCCGTGTTTTTTCTTTTGATGTGCAACTTCTTTAGTTGTGTTAACTACCGCTTGAAAGGCTGGGTCTTCTTCGGGGGAAGCTGGAGCCTTTTCGCCATCACCAGCCACAGCTTCATTACCTTGTGGTGTCTCAGGTATAGCACCAGCTTTACCAGCTACATTTGACGCAGGTAAATTTCCTGCTGCTTGATTTGTCTTGACTTTAGGTAATCCAGGTTTACCTTGACTTTGCGCTTGAGAATTTATTTTTTGAGAATTAGCTTTAGTATCTTTCGGCTCTGGTTGGGACTGTGGACTTACTTGTTTCCCAGTTGCAGATTTATCATCTTTTGACTCTGGCTGGTTTTCTTGATTACCCTTAGCTTGTTCCCCAGTTGCAGATTGATTTTGAGCAGACCCTACTACCGCATCACGTTTTTTTGTAGGGGGTGGGTCTGTTGCTGTATCCCCTCCATCTGCTGGTGGAGTGGATACAGCTTGCTGCTTTTGTGTCGGGGGCTGATTTTGTTGTTCTTGGCTTCTTGTATCCGTTTTAACTTCTACTGCATTTGTTTTGTTTTCTGTCTCCTCGGTTGGTTTTTGCGAACTCTCCCGCATTTGGATGGCTTGCCCAGAATCCGCAGTATATTTTGTTTGGAGTTTGTTTTCTTTTGGTGCTAGATGAAGAGATTTACGCTGTACAGCACCGCCATTTTGCTGGATCACATGGGTCAATTCATGGGCTAGTAATTCCTTGCCTGAATTACTTCCTGGTGAATATTCGCCCTGGCGGAAGAAGATATCTTGCCCTGTGGTAAAGGCACGCGCTTGTATAGATTTGTTTAGTTTGTCAGACTGAGCATCAGTATGAATATGTACCGTATCAAAATCAGCCCCAAATGCTTGCTCCATTGGTTGTTTGATATCGTCTGCAAGCGGCTGTCCACTACCTCGTGACTGTTGAATGGAAGTTTCTAAATCTGATGTCGCAGTCATTCCACTTAGACGATGCTGCACCATCGGCTTCATCTGTAATTCCTCTTCTTCCTGCGACGCTTGTTGACGTTGTAGTAGGGAAGCAGAGGAATTATCTACAGCCTTCATCTGTAATTCCTCTTCCTCTGGCGCTTGTTGGCGTTGCACCAAAGGCGTGACAAAATTAGCCAGAGGTTTCATTTGCAATTTTTCCTCTTCCTCTGGCATTTGCTGAGGTTGCACATACTGACGCGCAGGTTGGGCGATTTTTCGCATCACCTGCTGGGCTATGCTATCGGCTTGCTGTTCGTAAAAGTCTCCTGGCTGGCTAATTGAGAGTTTTGCTTGGGGACGCAGGGAAATTTTACTAATGTCGTGGCCTGGAGGTTTTTCGAGGAGTTCGGTTTCAGGAACTGCTGCGGGTGAGGTTTCAGGCGAATCTAAACCGAAACCGCGCGTCGGTTGTTTGAGTGTGGGTACTGAGATAGTGGTGGTTTTCTTACCCTGACCTACCTGTTCTCTCATAATGATTCTCCTGATACCCAAGCAGCAGTTAGACAATACCTTGCCACTATAAACAACTAGGATATTGCGATCGCTCTCACAACACAATTCGCCTAAAGTCTAAATTATAGCCATCGCACACAAATCATCCAGGCTCCTCTACTGAAGCCTATGACCGAGGTGAAAAGTTCAGAAAATATCGCTCTGTTGCCAGCTTTTGTGAATATGTGCTGGTGAGTCAAACTGAACCTTACATTGAGCAATATTATAATCAGGATCATCAAAGTAGCTATCGCTGGTCATGGCAAGTTTATTCTGATATCCAGCAAGCGATCGCACTGCACAGTTTAAATGTAGAAATTCCTCTGGCTGAAATCTATAGTCGCATCGATTTTTAAGGGTGGCTAACTCTCTTATAATCATACAAAAAGCAGGCGATCGCACTGGGGTTTTCCAGCAGTTCGGTTTCGGGAACTGCTGTGGGTGAAGTTTCAGGCAAATCTAAACCGAAACCCCGCGTCGGTTGGTTTATTATGTCCAATTTCCATGATATTGCACCAACGTTCCTTTAGCTTGCATATCTGTTAAAGCTGGTACGCTCGCTATCAGATTATTTGTCAAATTCAATGTTCCTTGTTCTATTGCTGTTATCGAATTTTGTCGGTCATTGTGCATACCTTGATGTTCAGGCTTCAGCCTGTCGATTTCCTTATTTATCTTATCTTTATCGCCTTTGTATTGCTTTTTCACGTCTGTCACAATTTCTTTCCATGATTCCTTTATATTGGCATCCGCATTAGTCTTCGCTTTGCCAGCCTCTTCAGTGATCCTTGTCTGGATAGTGCGTTCATCTAATGCCGTTCCACGCGCGTAGTTGAGATTATCATACTCTGTAACTGGGCTTCCTCCCTTTACATCCTCGATCCCAAACCCTTCTTTTGCAACTTTACTCAATACCTTTTTATATCTCCCTTCTAGTGTTATGTGTACGTTGTTATTCTCTGTATAATTTGTACGGTCAAATGGTGCATCCCCAGACTCCAAGGTTTCTGTTTTTATACTCTTTGCGTTCTTCCCTGGCACGGGCTTCAGTCCTTGAGCTTTAGCTACACTCTCGTTTATTACCTTCTCGTTATCAACTGTACTGCGAGATAAGTGAACATAGTTATGTGGGTCATCACTGTCTATGATCTCCATACTAGCTACCCAGTTCTTTTCTCGCTTATCGAAAGTCGTCACTCGACGTTCAGCACAATTGATGACAATCTCTCCTCCCCTACTCCCCTGATTATTCGCCTTGATCAATGGCAAGCTCGGTTTCATAGCTATCTTGTTGCCACTTTCCGCCGTTGTTTTTTGGTTTATGGTATAGTCATTTGCCAGTTTGCCAACTGATGTTGAAGTTAATCGATTTACCAACATACCGGGTTGTTGCGGGTATGGCGTAAGAGAGCTAGGCGATCGCTGCACCGCCCCCCCATTCTGCTGCACAACATGGGTTAACTCATGCGCCAACAACTCCTGACCGCCCCGACTCCCTGGATTATATTCTCCCTGGCGAAAGAACACATCCTGCCCTGTTGTAAAAGCACGCGCCTGAATTGATTTATTCAACTGGTCAGATTGAGTATCTGTGTGAACTTTCACTTTACTAAAATCAGCCCCAAACGCCTGTTCCATCGGTTCTCTAATATCGTTCCCTAGTGGCTGTCCACCACCCCTAGCTTGATTAATGGAGGTTTCCAAGTCAGATGTAGCCGCCATTTCACCTCCACCTTGACGCTGCACCATCGGCTTCATTTGCAATTCTTCTTCCTGCGGCACTTCCTGACGTTGCAGTATGCTAGAGTCCAAAGATTTCATTTGCAATTCTTCTTCTTCCTCTGGTGCTTGCTGGCGTTGCAGGGTGTTAATGTCCAGAGGTTTCATCTGCAATTCTTCTTCCTCTGGTGCTTCTTGACGTTGAATAGACTGGCGATTTCCAGACTGCGCTATTCTTTGGATGACCTGCCGCGCTACACTATCAGCTTGTTGTTCGTAAAAATCTCCAGGCTCGCCAATTGTCAGTTTTGCTTGGGGACGATGCAGTGCAATACGGCTAATATCGTGACCCAGAGGCTTATTCATGGGTTGTACTTCTGTCACTGCTGACGGTGAAGCGTTCAACGACTCTAAACCAAAGCCGCGTGTTGGTTGTTTGAGAGTCGGTATGGAGACAGAGGAAGTAGTTTTTTTCCGTTGAGCTATACGTTCCCTCATATTATGCTCCTAATACTCCAGCAGTGAATAATATTTTACCAGTATAGAGATAAGAATACAGCAATTATCATCATCACACTATTCGCCAAAAGTCTAAAACAGCAAAAATCAAGTTCGACTTTTGGCTAGTTCTGATTCTCATGCAGTAAGTTTAGCCTTGATTTTAGAACTAATTTTGAGTTTTAGTTTATGGACTCAACTGGAAAGGAAAATTTTTTCACACCCAGTAGTGATATCGGCGGTACACCTGGATATGCAGGTTCGGCGTTTGCATCCAATGCAGAAGGAGTAGGGAAAACAGCCGATAAATATCTTAATGATTCGTTGGTATTAAATCAGCTAACTGAACGCGTATATCAACTTTTACTCGAAGATATGCGTATCCAACGCGAAAGAGTTAACTATGGTCATCAAAGGTGGTAGCTATGGCTGGAAACAATAACGGTAACGTGACTCATGAATTAAACTACGTCACTACTAATCGATTTTATGTAGAAATAGATAAAGCGATCGCTGCATCTTTTACCGAGTGTTCTGGCTTAAGCGTCCAAATTAAAAAAAATGTATTTTACGAAGGTGGAGTCAACGACCAGCAGAGAATTTATTTAGGTCAAACAGAATTTGCTGACGTAACTTTAAAACGTGGAATCACAGATAACCAAGGTTTTTGGAAATGGATTAGTTCAGTTTTTACTAAAAAATCAACTCGGCGTAATGTGAATATTTTAGTATTCAATCAAGCCGGGGAAACCATGATGAGTTGGACTTTGATTGGTGCTATTCCTATAGCTTGGAAAACTCCTGGGCTGCAAGCCGATGGTAATGCAGTTGCTATTGAAGAATTAACTTTAGCTTATGAAGGTTTGGAAGTAGGCAAAGATAAAGGTGGCGGTAATCCTACATCACGAATGCAAACGGGATTTTTCTCATCGCATTAGATTTAACCTAATTTATATATAAATATGCAAATTATTCAATCATTATTAGGTACTCAAGTTAATCCACTTGGGCAAAAATCATATCTTGGATATCAGCATCAGATATCTTCACAGTCAAATAAAAATTATGTACATCAACGAAACAGCAATTTTATTAAACCTTTAGTTACAGCAAAACCATTATTTCCTACATCTAAACTTTTCTTAGCACGTAAACGTCAACCATTCATAGATACATTATTTGCAGATGGGTATGACTTAGATACTTCAGATGTTGATACAGACTTCTCACAAATAAAACTAGAAACATTGAATTTCCCTTTAGAAATAAACACTTCATATAAATTAACAGATATAAAATTTGATATTAGTAATATATCAAATTTTATACAAACACAAATAACTAACGATGTCAGCAACGAAATACTAATAAAAACATGGACTCAAGCAGAAAAACAAGCAAATCAAAAATTACCAACTAAAAAATTACCCCCATCAAAATCGGTTAAGAAAACCAAAACAAAACAAGCAGATAGATCATCTATATCTAAGAGAAAACCCCAGATTAATGATGAAACTCCTATTCTTCCTAAAAGTAATGAAATAAATGTATTCACTACAGATAATTTGCAAACTGAAATATATGATAATTCAATCATACAAGCAAGCGATAGTGAAATAGCCACTATAAATAATACAGTAGAAAATAACAAAACCTTAAACAGAAAAGCTAATGAAAATTCATTACCAATAACTAATGAGATGTTTGTTAATTCTGATGATTATGAAAATGAGAAAATATTAAATCGAAATCATGAACTAAATATAGACATCAGTAATTCATTAGAATACTTAGCATTAAAACCAGAATTAGCTAATAGTAGCGACGAGATTAGTATAACAAAAGAAAATACTAATCAAAAATATCATATATCTAATAAAATCCCAGAAAATATTGATAATGAAGATATTTCTTTTCATTTAAAAAATTCACAAATACAGGCTGAATCTACAGTTATTACACAGCAAAATCCTATCAGAGAAACAAATGAAAATGCACCAGAATCAATTACTTTAAAAACAGAAGCAAATGTATTACATAGTTCTAATATTTTAGAGGATATTATTAAATATGACTCAAATACAGGATTAGATACAAAGCAAAATCTTCAATTGTTAAATGATAGTACAAATAAGAAAGCTATAGAGATAGAACCTTTAGCATCAGAAACTATATTGCCCAAGTCTGAAGATAAATCAAATTTACCTATTTACTTGGATAATACTCAGGAACAGTCTATAGTAGCTAATGTAAATTATTCTGATACTGAAGTTACATTAGCCAATGAAGATGTTATTACACCGAATACTATTAACACCCTACCAAAAATTAATATAAATAATCAGAATCCAGAATATATAAATAATGAGTTTATTGAATTTAACGCAGTATTACCTAATATTGAAACTCAATCAATAGATACATCTGATATTACATCAACAACATCATTAAATTCAGAACATATAATTCCAGAAGCAAATATTAAGACACAGATTACATCGTCCAATAAATCGAAAGAAAATACTGCCTCATTAACACCTATTCAACCTAGTATTGTTTCATCTGCAACACCAAAGGTTGAAAACCTCAATACAGTAGAATCACCAATAATTACGCCTGTTGCTACATCAAATATATTACCACAATCTGAGGAAAACTCTACACAACAACTAACAACTATTCAAGGTCATATTCATTCACCCACAACATCAGAAATTGAAGATATTAACACAGGAATATTACCAACAATTACGCCTGTTTCTACATCGCACATATCATTGCAAGCTGAGGAAATCTCTACACCAGAACTAGTACCTGTTCAACCTCATATAACTTCATCCATAGCACCAGAGATTGAAGATATTAACACAGAAATATTACCAACAACTACGCCTGTTTCTACATCACACATATCATCGCAAGCTGAGGAAATCTCTACACCAGAACTAGTACCTGTTCAACCTCATATAACTTCATCCATAGCACCAGAGATTGAAGATATTAACACAACAGAATTAACAATAATGCCTGTTAGTACATCAGATATATCACTACAATCTGAGGAAGTTATTACACCAGAAATAACATCTGCCCAAAATCACATCTCTTCATCGATAACACCAGAGGTTGAAGCTACTAACACAGCAGGATTAATCAAAAATAAACTTGTTTACAAATCAGACATATCACCAGAATCCGGGGAAGTTATTACACCAGAAATAATATCTGTTCAACCACATTTGACTTCATCTACAACACCAGAGATTGAAGATAGTAACACAACAATCTTACCAAAAATTTCACCTGTTGTTTCATCACATATATCATCGAAATCTGAGGAAATATCTACACTAGATTCAGATACATTTACGTCAGAGATTGCTAATACAGTCTTAACAAATCCCACTGAAAATTTGCTGATTATCCATAGGAATATCAACAATGAACAAATAATTGCCTCCGAGTCGGATTTAGTATTTAACAACCTTGATTTATCAAACCTGATAAATGATTCCGATACATCAGAAAATATATTAACTACATATCCTTCCAACAATACAGACAACACTGCCAATATTGATATTGAACCTGCTACTCTGTTAAATGATTTACCAGCGCCTAAAGGTTATGCTACTGGTGGACAAGTTAATGCAACCTCAGTAGAAAACCATCAACCAGTAGCACCCTCGGATACTGTACCTGCAATGCTGACACCTGGGGAATTTGTGATCAACGCTAAGGATGCGCAAAAAAATCTCCAGATTCTCAAGCATATTAACATTGGAGGTTCACCAGAGGAGGTAATATCCCCTAGTTTAGAGGTAACGCCTTCCCAAACACCAGAAACCAACTCGTTACTACCTACGACTAAAGTCGATTCTTTTGTTGAGAGTCCAATACAGCGCCAAAGTGCGGAACCTGATACACTTACAGAACTAACTCCCCTAAGTTCTCCTTCCTTGGGTGTGGAAGTTGCGAAGCAAAGGCGATCGCTTCTCAACCATCCCCAAGATACAATGCAAAATACAACTCATGTTTCCCCAGCACCTTCTCCCCAATATTCATCACCTTCCCTAATTTTCCGTAAGACTCATTCAACTACCAACACCCAAACCCCTTCTCAATGGTCTAGTGTTGAAGAATTATTAAATGCTAATCATGATGAGTTCACTAATTTTAACTTTGGTTGCGTAGAGGGAAACTGGCAAAATTCCCCATCTTCTCAGTTTGCATCATCCTCAACACCAACACATATTTCTACTAAGCGATTTTCTCAACCCCAAGGTTACGCTAATGGCGGAGAAGTTTTAGCACCCGATATCTCAAGAGATATTGCACCCATTACTGAGACTATAAAAAGCCCAGATTCATCTTTACCAACAGCAGAAAATGATGATAATGAAGATGGAGAAATTGAAGCTTTAGCTCAGGCTGTTTATTATAGATTAAGGCAAAGAATCGAAATAGAAAAAGAACGTCAAGGCATATATGTAGGTCGCCTACCTTGGTAACATTGCTTTGAGTTTTTAATTAAAACCTAGTTTAGCTATCTATCAAATATTACATCAATTTTTTGACTGATATAAGTACTATTCAACAATTTTAGTAAGGATCATTTAATGGCTAACCAAACACTTGTAAAAGCAAAACTTGTAGCCTATAAAGGTGAAGCGCCAGATATTGAATTAATGTTTAATCCCACAGACATTAGTTTTTCCCGTAGCGTAAGTTGGGCGAGTAATGAAGGTAATAGAGGAACTACTCTACTACCTAAAGTTAATTTTTCTGGAGTTGAGCCTTACAAATTTACTTTAAAGCAGTTACTTTTTGATACTTATGAAACTAAAGAATCAGTAATGAAGAAGTATATAGATAAGATAAAAAAAGGAGTAGAAACCATTAATGGCTCCCCTGATCAACGCCCACCAGTTTACATATTGACCTGGGGAAGTGAGTATTTCTATTGTGTTATGACAAGTTTAACTTATACATTGAATATGTTTTTAACTGACGGCACTCCAGTAAGGGCAATAGTAGAAATATCCTTACAGGAAGTAGATAAAAATAATATGCCTGGAGGTAAACAATCAGCTTCTCAAGGCGCAAATCGTACAGCAAACTCAGCATTAGACCATTAACAACATTACTAATAAAAATTATATATCATTATGCCAGCAGACCGTAGCCTTTATTTAAGTGAACCTAAAATTCAGATAGAGGGACAAAATGCTTCTCCTGAATTGATGAAGGATTTATTGCAAATTACTGTAGAAGAAAGCCTCCATTTACCAGCAATGTTTACCCTGGTAATACATAATAGTTATCTGACTACAGTTAACCGTTCAGAATATAAAGAGTGGCGACACGATAAATTATTTAAGATTGGCAAGGAAATAAAAATAGGTTTCATTTCTAGCACTACTCAAGATAGAAATTTTAAGGATAAATTAGAAAACTTTTTAATTGAAGGGGAAATTACAGGTATAGAAACTCACTTTAATGAGAAAACAGAAGCACCTGTGATTGTCCGGGGTTATGACATTTCTCATCGCCTACATAGAGGGCGCTATAATCGCTCATTCCTCAACCAAATGGATAGTGATATAGTCAGAAAAATAGCTGGAGAAGTCGGTATAGCGATAGGAAAAATAGACTCTAGTGGCGTGAAGCATGAATACGTCTTTCAAGAAAACCAAACTAATATGGAGTTTTTGAGAGAACGGGCGGCGCGTATTGGATATGAATTATTTATTGAGGATGGAAAATTAAATTTTTGCCAACCTCAAAGCAAAAATTCATTAAATTTGAAATGGCTAGATGAAATTAGTAAATTTAGTGTGCGCGTGACTAATGCAGAACAAGTAGATTCTGTAGAAGTGCGGAGTTGGGATTTTACCCAAAAGAAATTGATTACCTCACAAGCCAAATCAGAAAAAGTAATTACTGAAACAGGGAATGGGAAAGGAAGTAAAACCAGTACAGCATTCAAAGGTAAGCCCCCCACCCCGAAAATGATAGTTGTAGATCAACCCGTGGCGACAGAGAACGAAGCCAAAAAGATGGCTCAGGCTTTGTGTGATGAACTCGGAGGAGAATTTGTCTATGCGGATGCTCAAGCCTACGGAAACCCCCAAATTCGTCCAGGGCGAATAATCAATCTTCAAGGTATGGGCGATCGCTATAGTGGTAAATATTATGTTACAGAAACACGCCACTTTTACAGCCAGCGAGTTTATACAACAGATTTTAGTGTACGCGGCTTACGTCCAGGCAATTTATTTTCTACCCTATCCACACAAACACACCTGCAACCAGGGCAAACATTTTTAGTAGGAATTGTCACCAATAATAAAGACCCCAAAGGTTGGGGAAGAGTAAAAGTTAAGTTTCCCACCTTAACCGAAACAGATGAAAGTAACTGGGCGAGAGTAGTCGCTATAGGTGCAGGCCCTAATCGTGGTTTTGATTGTTTACCAGAAGTAAATGATGAAGTTTTAGTAGGTTTTGAACACGGCGATATTCATCGTCCTTATGTACTTGGTGGAGTGTGGAACGGTAAAGATGCACCACCAGAAAAAGTAGCTGATTCAGTTGTTAAAGGTGTAAGATTACGTACCTTCAAAACTCGTACAGGACACACCCTACAGTATATCGAAGAAGATAAAGGAGGCAGTAAAGCAGGTATTCGTTTGGAAACTACCAAAGGTCACAAAATTTATCTTAATGATAGCGATCAGTTCATAGAGATTAAAACCACTGGTGGTCATGTTATTAAAATGGATGATAGAGGTAAATCAATTACTATTGAAACCACTGGTGGTCATAGCATCAAAATGAACGATGCAAGTCAATCAGTCGCTATTAAATCAACAGGCAATCTCGATATTAACGCCACTGGTGTAATCACCATCAAAGGTGCGTTAATTAAACTCAATTAATCTCCGCGCCCCTCCGCGCTAACCTCCGCGCCCCTCTGCGTTAAAAAATTATCCATAAACACTCTACTTCCTTCTTTCCTCCTCATGTCCAAACCAGCAGCCAGAATTACCGATAACGTCGCCCATCCCTTACCACCAGTCTTAACAGGAGGCCCCGGTAGCCCTAACGTACTCATTGGCAACTTACCAGCTTGGCGGGGAATACCTGCAACTGCCCTTCCCGCTTTACAGTCTACTAAACAAGGATTTGATATCGCTATCCAAACGGCGGAAGCTGCGACCAAAGCCGCAGCAGGTACTCCCGGCGCACCCGCCGCCCTAGCTGCTGAACAAGCCACCAAAGCCACTGCCTCCGCCACCATGAGTAGCATGATATCTGCCGCCGCCGCCTCCTCTCCTCCAGGAATGGCGGACATTCATCAATGCGCTACTCCTTTACCTATTCCTCCCCACGGCCCTGGTGTAGTAATTGATGGTAGTAAAACAGTTTTAATCAATGGTTTACCCGCCTCCCGCATGGGCGACACCATCCTCGAAGCATTAGGCC
This sequence comes from Nostoc sp. MS1, assembly GCF_019976755.1. NCBI lineage: Bacteria > Bacillati > Cyanobacteriota > Cyanophyceae > Nostocales > Nostocaceae > Nostoc > Nostoc sp. MS1. Next base: position 1,804,187 of record NZ_AP023441.1, on the reverse strand, counting down.
CTACTAATAAAATTGTCAAAGGCGATGTTACCGTCTTGATTGGTGGTTGATGGTTGACAGAAAAATTACGAATTATTGTTCGACTTTTGGCGAATAGGCGTAGGCTTGGGGTGTCGGTATCTTTTTAATAGATGTCATAGCCACATAACACCAATTTAAAAAAGAGTGAGACAGATAGACACCAACAAACTCCTGTTACATATGACTGTCTTAATTTTGAATTTTGAATTTTGAATTTTGAATTGATATGGTTTATGGTCAGCGAAAAGATTATCTAGGAAATGGTTGGGCTTTCCCTTTGCAGTTGAGTTTGCAAGGGGGAATCAAAACCAGTAGTGAAGATCAAAAGGTTAGAGAGTCTATCTGGATTATTCTCCGAACGGGAGTTGGTGAGCGCGTTTATCGACCTAACTTTGGTTCGCGCTTGTCGGAGTTGGCGTTTGCACCTTTGAATACTGATACTCTACTGCGGATACGTCTTTACGTATTGGAAGCTTTGGAGGTGTGGGAACCACGAATTATTGTAGACGAAGTTCTGACCGAACCAGACCCTATACGTGGCAGAGTCAACATCATCATCAATTATCGGCTGAAGGATTTTGCCGATATTTACAACTTTGTGTACCCATTCTATTTGCTGGCAGCTGGAGAGGAACTGTGAAATTCGACTTTTTGCCACAATTACCATCTTCTAACTTAGACGATCGCACCTTCGATGATCTAGTAGAAGAAAGTATCATGCGTATCCCTCGCTACTGTCCCGAATGGACAGACCATAACCTTAGCGACCCAGGAATCACGCTGATTGAGTTATTTGCTTGGTTAACTGACCAAATGTTACTTAGGTTTAACCAAGTACCCCGAAAAAATTATGTAGCCTTTTTAGAATTACTCGGTATTCGTCTCCAACCACCAGCCCCAGCACATACAGAATTAACTTTTTATTTAAGTTCTGACCTACCCGAAGCCTACACCATTCCCGCAGGTCTGGAAGCCTCAACAGTACGCACTGAAACCACCCCAGCTATTACATTTAGTACAGATTCGCCTCTCATTATTGGTAAACCGCAGATTCAGCACTTTTTAACTGCCCAAGCCACCGAAGACATCCCCCAATCTCTACGCGAAAGGTTAGCCAATGTCTGGACTCGTCAACCTAATGGCTTGTGGGCAGGGAATGAACAATCTATATTTAGTGAACAACCCCAAGTAGGCAATTGTTTTTATTTAGTTATTAATTCTAATGACCTTCTTGATGGTAATGTTTTAGAAATTACCTTCCAAGGCGCAGCCGCCACCCCCACAGGCATTAACCCCAATCAACCGCCCCGCACTTGGGAAGCTTGGGATGGAGAAAATTGGCAACCAGTCTTATTAAAAGAAGCCGACGACTATACCAAAGGTTTCAGCTTCTATGAAATTGAACAACAAGGTACTAACCCCGCCCAAGGTGCTGATGTACGCCTGCATTTACCGCAGACTTGGCCTGTAACTACCTTTACCGTTTACAGGGGTCGCTGGTTACGTTGTCGCTTGATTACACCAAACTCAAATGAAGAGGGTTACAACCGTCCACCACAAATTACTGGGTTAGCAGTGCGGTCAATTGGTGGAACTGTGAGGGCTACCCACAGCACCCTGATTCAAGATGAACGCTTGGGAATTAGTAATGGTAAACCAGGACAGAGTTATCAGTTACTCATGCCACCAGTGTTAGAACGGCGGGAAAATGAGTATATAGTTGTCACTCCCCCTGGTGGTTTACCGCAGACATGGCACGAAGTGAGAGATTTTGCCGATTCTAGCGCCCAAGACCTGCATTACACCATCGATTCCATCACCGGGACGGTGCAGTTTGGGCCGTTGATTCGGGAACCTGGACAACTCAAACGCCAAACAAAAGTGCGATCGCGCATCCAAGAACCGACCAATACAGATGAAACGGTTGTCCAAGCCAGTGACATAGAAAACGCCCAAGAACATCAGTACGGGGCTGTACCTCCAAGGGGTGCAGAAATTAGAATGTTGGCTTATCGTACTGGTGGCGGTAGGGAAGGGAATGTACAGAGTGGCTCAATCCAGTTTTTGAAATCTGCATATCCCTATGTAGCCAGTGTAATTAATTATCCGCCAGCAATTAACGGTGCAGATGGGGAATCTTTAGAACAAGCAGTAATTAGAGCGCCGCGCATGTTGCGTACCCGCGATCGCGCTGTTACAGCCGAAGATTTTGAAGTTTTAGCCCAACAAGCAGGCGCAGGTGCGATCGCTAGAGTCCGTTGTTTACCAGCCGGTGCTAATAGACAAGCTGGTACAGTTGGTTTACTAGTTGTCCCTTACGCCAATACAGATGGTATTGAACTAGGTGAAGGTATCCCACCACAACAATTTGCCATCAGTCCAGCATTGCAAGAACAAGTCCTGAAATATTTAGACGAAAGGAGATTGCTAGGAGTACAAGTACAACTACAAGAACCGGAATATGTAGGCGTTTCTGTGCAAGCTGAGGTAGTTTTAGAACCTGCTTATAATAACCCGTTAGCCAGAGCAGAAATTTTACGTAACCTGAGAAAAGCTCTGTATAAATATCTCAATCCTCTCACTGGCGGGATGGAGGGTAAAGGTTGGCCATTTGGACGACCCGTTTACATTTCAGAGATTATGGTTTTACTGCAACAAACCCCTGGTGTCAGGCATTTAGAGTCAGTTTTACTATTTGCCATCCGCAAGCAAGGAGATACATGGAGACGGCAATCTTCCCCAGAACAAATCATAGATCCCGGTAGTCAAGGTTTAATCTGTTCCTGGGCTGATACTAGTTTGCGATCGGGACACGATATTCAAATCAGCAATCGTTAAACAGTTGTTATTAGTCATTAGTCATTAGTCATTAGTCCATAGTCATTAGTTTTTCTTCCCTGCTCCCCACTCCCTAAATTCTATGGTACAAAGTCGTTCTAGCCCTGCGGTTCGTATTAACTTAACCCCGATGCAAATACCGGAGGCTGTACCAGGTGCGGGGTTAGCTTTCACTAAGCCGGAAAGGATGGATGCAACAGCCCAAAGTTTGGTTCTGCATCCAGGGGAACCTAGCGAGATGATTGTGCAAGTGCAGAATTTAGAACAACGTCCTATTAGAGTGAGTCTCAAAGTTGAAGGTAACTTTCCTGTTGAGTGGTGTCAAATTGGTACAGAAGGAAATGAAATCCCGGCGCGAGGACAGATGGATGCTGTTCTCTATTTCACCGTTCCCGCCACCTTTTTTGAGGATCAACAGGCGATTATTCCTGGACAAAAGGATAAATTGGATCTCGACTTTCGTAGCTTAGTGGCGATCGCAATTGATTCAGGTACAGACAGAGAACAAATTCAGCACAGTGAATATTTTAATTTATATGTCCGTCCTCACAGTGCTTACATGGAATTTCTGCCCGTTTTATATCGGGAAGTAGACTTTATTAGTCGCTTCATGAAGATATTTGAGCAGGCTTATCAACCAGCTATTGATAGTTTTAATGTCATGTGGGCAAACCTTGACCCCTTGACAGCACCAAAGGCACTATTACCATTTTTAGCTCACTGGGTGGGGTGGCAAATAGATTCAGTTTGGAATTTAGATCAACAACGGCGTTTAATTCGCCGTGCAGTTGAACTTTATCGTTGGCGAGGAACTCGTAAAGGGTTACGGCTATATTTGCACCTTTATACAGGCTTACCTTTAGATGAGGATATAACTAACGAAACGGAAAAACATATTAGTATCACCGAGCCTTTTGGCCCCAGTTTCGTTTTAGGAACAGCACAATTAGGTAGTGCAGTTTTAGCAGGTGGTCAAGCATATAACTTTAGAGTCTGCTTACGTCCTCATCATGCTCACATCAACCTCAATGAGCAATTAATCCGCCGTATCATTGACCAAGAAAAACCCGCTTTTTGTACCTATGAATTAATCATAGAAAACTTTAATAACTGAGAGTAGAGTAACCTCGCTCATCATACTTAGTCTTTAATTTTGAATTTTGAATTTTGAATTTTCAATTAATATGACTCACCCATTTCCACCGCCACAAATTCAACCTTTTGAACGCCTAAATCCTTCAGATGGGTTACTCATCAATGCTGAACGTTGGAGTAAAGCCCATGAATATCACCGTCAACGGCAAAACGCATACTTTCAAAGTTTACACCAACCGGGAATCGTCTGTGGTTTAGGCGTTCGCCCAATTCCTGCACCCCGTCAAACAGGCGCAGAATACAGAGATGGACGTTGGGTACAAATTCAGCCAGGAATTGCTATTGATGTCATGGGAAATTTAATAGTTGTTTCTCCCCAAGCATATCGTGACGTTGATATTAATTTAGAAGTAGCTAGTTCTGAACCAGTCATGATTTACTTAGTAGTGAGCTATGTAGATCCTGACGAACTGCGCAATAGACAGCAAAGAGATATTGTCCAAGAAACCTATCGTATTGACCAAAAAATTTCTCCGCCAGAACCATCAGAAATTGAAATTTGCCGCATTTGGTTAGAGCCAGGACAAACTACAATTAGTAAACCAGCCGATGCTTTTTATCCTGGTTATAACAATATTGATTTACGTTATCGCCGCCACGCACAAGCACGTCCTCAAGCCTTAGTGAAAATCGCGCAGGTTTCTCGTAGCGATGATGGTGAATATGCGCGTAATTTCTTCAACCTTGCGTACCTATTACAATCAGTAGAACCTTTATATTCACACTTACGCGGTGCTGATGAACCCAGTGAGGTGGCGCTATCAGAAAATATTCAAGAATACGATTTACTTTATCTGACAGGTAAACAGTCACTATCTTTAAATAGTTTTGAGTTTGACTCACTGAAAAATTATTTGGATTCAGGTGGAATATTATTGGTTGATGCGCCGTTAGATGCTAATGCTTTAATTGAAAGTACCCATGCTTTAGCACAGCAATTAGAAACTCCTTTACGACCATTAACAGAGTTACAAAGAAGTCATCCTTTAAGAACAAAACCTTTTCTATTTGCAGCTTTACCTATTATCAATCAACAGTTACTTCAATTGTTCTTAGGTGGAGGAATAATTTTAGTAGTTGGTGATTTAGCCTCTGCTTGGGGAATAGACAGGGAATTTAATTTACCCAGGTTAACTATTCGTACAGCGCAAGAACTAGGAATTAATATACTCAACTATGCTTGGAAGCGGCGACAGTTACTAGGCTTACAACAAGAAGATAATTCTGGACAATGGTAATATTTGGTAGAGTGGGCATTTATCTCTGTGTTTTCCGTGACTTTGTGGTTTAATAAATTATTTTTACCACAGAGGCACAAAGTTAAGAGATTATTATTTTGGATTATTTGCATTTATTTCATTCGTTTTGTTATTTTGTACTTCTCTGATTAAAGATTCAAAATCACTATTATTATTTCCGCCTCTGCTTAACAATTTCTTGATTTGATTGATAATTGAACTCATATCTCTGGCTAACCATCTACCAAGGTTATTGATAAAGTTTTTCAACTTTTCAAACATACCTAATTCAATAGTTAAATATTCATGATTGCGAGGATAAACAACCTTACCCTTTTCGGTTTCAAAATATTCTCCCTCTGGCATAAACATTGATTTGAGTGGACTTTCTTGTCTTGCCATGTCTACTTCTGGACGTTTATTACTGAGGAATAAAACATCATATACTGTGTTGTTCCAAGTAGCCCAATAATGATTTTGGAAAAACCACCGTTTACCGTTATCGCAATTACGTTTTCTGCCTTGGTATAAAGTGTCAGGAGCTTCGCTTAAGAAAGGCTTCTTGATTTGTGCAACTGTGACATTTTGAATGCCAAAATATTCTTGCGCTACTGTTTGAAAAGCTTCTGCTAATGTCCGACAATCTCCTTCTCTGGTTCCTTTTAGCAGAGTTACACCTTGCTTATAAGTCATTGTATATTTAAATGATATATTCTTGAAATTATGCAGGAGTTGTTCAAGAATTTTTTCTTTTGGTAAAGTCTCATCTATGCCATGAACTAATTCTTTCGCCACTGCATAATTACTCAAAAATATTTGTTTGGAATTTGCTGCGCTGTTATTTGCTTCTTCAACATTGCTTTCTTTGTTCTGGCTAGTTGTAGCCTGTGATGTGCCTTGTTTTTGGATAGTTTTTTGATTAATTTGGTTAACTACAATACCAGCCACTTGATCTGCTTGCTGCTCAAATTTATCTCCTGGTTTAGCGATCGCTAACTTTGCCTGCACAGATGGTATTCTATCAGGATGATGCAGCGCGATATTCTCCAAATTGTGACCAAACCCAGCACCTTGTTCAACTCGCCTATGCAGCACATCATTCATCTTGGCTTGTAGTAAGGTAAGTTGTGTCTGTCCTTCTGGGGTAATAGTGCCGTGTTTGGCTTGAATTGCTAATTTTGTCGCCTCAATTTGCTGCTGTTGAAACTCTTGATTTTCTGCTTCTGTTTGCGAAAGCGGCGTATTTGTCTGCTGTTGCGTTTTGTGCGTCGATGGGTGCGATTGAAACTGAGCCTCTTCTGATACAGTAGCGGATGAATCAGCCTTTTTGAGAATTTGCTGCCGTTGTTTCATCGCTAACCCCACAAATTAACAAGTTAATTATGACAATATTATCTCACCCAGCTATAGGTAAGGTTGGTTCGACTTTAGTCTAGTTTTTGACGTTTGCTACAAAAAGTCTTTTGGCGATCGCTTTTCGATAAAATACAGTTAAATGCGATCACTTGTGGGGAAATGCTTAATTTGTAGAATAGGCGATCGCTTGGTTAATTATCATATTTTTTAGGCAACCTTTGGAGAATTTTTAGAGGATGCGTCAGATAGAATCGGGTCAATATCTTGGCTTTTATCTCGTTGGATAAATTCATCTAGTAGTTGAAAAAAGTAATCAAATGCAGATTTTTCATCAATACAAGTGAGTAGAATAATTTTATCCCAAGCGTTAACAGTGCGAATAGATAAGCGATTCTGTAGCCAAGGTTGGAAGTTTTTATAGAAATCACTTTCTGTTTCAGTATTCACGATACCTAATTCATCACGAGAAAAGCGATAGCCGAGAATGAACATCCGTAAATTACTCACGGAGGCTGTACCCAAATATAAGCTTGGTTTGGTTTTAATTTTCTCTAGTAAATTAAATAATGCACTCATTCACCTTAACTCCGTTAAAAAAGTTTAAAACTCCTCAATTACTTCTACCTTAAACTCATTAGATAAGGAAGTAAAATCATTAATCCAGTCATCTGGTGATAGCCCTTGTTCGGAAAGGTTATCGAAAATTTTACCAAAAACTTCAACTCCATAATGAACACCATTTTCAGTGATAGTTTCAACGCAACCCTGTTGTTCTAAACGCTCGCTGAGAATAAAGTCTTCATTGTCATACTTAGTTGATAGTCGCCAAAGTTTACCTTGAATCCCGCGTTGTTTGAGCCACTTTTTAAGTGTATTTGCACATTCTTCACAATGAAGTAGTGGAAATCTAATGACAATATTACCAATAGCTTTATGAATTTCTGCAATGGCTAAATTATCTGGGAAATCATTCAGAAAATCTACCTCCTGACATAATTTTAAACTTGTTTAAACGTTAAAGTAATCGCGCTTCCCGAAACTATAGATATATCAATACTCGCTATCGACTTAAGTGTAAAGTCATTAGCTATTGTTTGCCATTCCTTTACTCTCAAACCCAACCGCCAATTTCTGCTTCTGTCAGCGATTTCTCTAACTTGGCGTATTCTGTCCGTGCTGCCCGTAATAAATGTTTCATCTGCACAGGTTCATCAGCATCGGCGGCGAGGAAGGCGGCATTTAAGGCGATGTTGCGAATGTTACCCCCAGCTACACTTAATTGTGATAACTTCTTCGCATCCAAGCCATTGGTAGGGGTGTTAGTTGGGTAAACTCGCCGCCAAATTTCGGCACGTTGTGCTGCATCAGGAAAGGGAAACTGGACTGCAAAACGAATACGGCGCTGGAAAGCTGTATCGATGGAACTCTTGAGGTTGGTTGTCATAATTGCCAAGCCTGGATAGCTTTCCATCCGTTGCAGCAGGTAGCTAACTTCAATATTGGCGTAACGGTCATGGCTATCTTTAACTTCGCTACGTTTACCAAATAAAGCGTCTGCTTCGTCGAATAATAGGATAACTCCGCCTTCTTCGGCAGCATCAAATACCCGACGCAGATTTTTCTCAGTTTCGCCAATATATTTACTTACTACCGATGATAAATCAATCCTGTAGAGGTCGAGGTGCAATTCCTGGGCTAAGACTTCCGCCGCTAGGGTTTTCCCTGTACCGCTACTGCCAGCAAATAAGGCACTAATACCTAGCCCACGAGTATTTTTAGCAGCAAATCCCCAATTTTGATACACAGTGGCACGTTGACGCACATGGGCGGCAATTTCTCTCAACATTTCCGCTTGGGCTGGGGGTAATACTAAATCTTCCCAAGTGGCGGTGGGGGGGATACGTTGGGCGAGTTCGTCTAGGTGAGGACGGGCTTGTTTGCGGCAAGCATCCCAGAGAATTTGCCCGATATCTTGTTCTTTTTCCCCAGTTAGTTGTCCTAAAGCTTCTGCACAGGCGGCGCGGATAGTATTGGGACTAAGGTTGAATTGGGTGGCTAATTTTCTCACTTGCCCATTTAATTGCGGCTGGATCTGGGCTAAATTGCTTTGCCAGAGTAGGCTTTGTTCTTCGATGGTGGGTTTGTGAATATTAAAGCTGACTATGGGGCGTTGCTGTATAGCAATTCTTTCTCGACTTGTGACAAATACTAAACCATTAATGCGTTCCAGGAAGCGTCCAATGGTATGGGTACGAGTTAAGTCTGTTATGTCAATTTTGTCGCAGTCTATGAGTAGGGCGCTGTTACTTAAAATTGACTCTCGCTCCCACAAACGCAACAGAGTTTCCATCTCTGCGGGTGCGGATGGCACAACCTGAACGGGCATAATGTGCAGGTTCACACCTAATATTTTACAGACTGTAGAGGCGATCGCTCGTTTACTTATGGGTTCAATACCACATAGTTGTAAAATTGGTAACTTCTCAGTCTGAGATGACTGCATCCACACGGCTGCTATTTGCTGGGCTAATTGCTGTTGAGATGGGACTAATTCTCTGGCTTCTGGTATGGGTTCAACAATCCCCGCCAATCTCTCATCTATATATTGTCTACCCACTAAATAATGTAAAATTCTTTCATCAATCCGTAGGGGGCTAAGTGTTAACGCTCTACCCTCACCCAACTCAATCAATCGCCAATATCGTAATTTAGCATCAGGGGCGATCGCATCCCAATGGGGGTTAGGTAAGGCAGCAAGGGCTAAACTTAAAGTAGGATAAGTTTTTTGTGTGTCTCCCTGAGCTAGCCCACATAAAGCTGCAAAATCACCATAAAATTCCATACAGGCACACATTAGCAGTATATCCCTTTCAAATTCGGATAAACCAAATAGCTGACATACCCGCTCTAATAAGGGTGGTGCTGTCATATCAGCCGTTGCCGTTTCTATAGTTTGTTGTTTCTGCTGTTGTGCTGAAGACGTGGATGACTGGGTTTTGTGTGCGTATGTTTCAATCGCATCACGTACCATACCTAAAGCTGCTAATAAGTAGCGCTCATTGGCCTCATGCCAATTGTAATTAACTGTTGTTGCATTCATGGAATTGTTACCTGTGGCGAATGGTATTCCCCTGTTTGATTCATTTCTAATGGACTGGCAACACCGTCTACCTGCACTCTGACAAGATAGGTTCCTGGTTGGATATTCTTTACAGCAATATTCATCACGTCGGTATCATCATCAGGTGATGAGACAACGATAGATTGGGCTAAAGTATGAGGACTAGATATTTCATTCAAAAGTAAAACTACTCGTTGTGTTTTCCTCAGTTGAGGATGAAACTTAACGGTGAGTTCAACTGAGTGTAATTCTGCGGCACTATCTACTACCTGACGCAATAGTACAGAAATTTTGGGATGTATAATCACAGCCGCCACATTCGATGTCATATTTTCTATGTGTCCGGCATTAGCTATAGTTAAATGCACAACTTGTATAGTTTGTACACCAATATACAAATCATCTGGTAACTTGAAACTAATTTGTGTTTCTTTAATATTTTCTGGTACTAATAGTTTTTCAGTGTTATTCAGCCGAATACGGGTAATCTCACCACGTAAACGCTTACCACGAATCATGATAGTATTACCTGCAAAGATTAATGGCTGTGTTTGTGTCAGTGCTGTAACTTGCTCAATACTTGGTTCATTCCAGAGTCCTGTGTTACCACATTCTGAATAATTTATTTCCTGACTATCAATTAATATCATCGAAGCTAAGTAACTAGCCGAAGGTCGATAGTGGGTTTGCAAGGCAGACCATATTTTGGAATTGTCTTCCATGCTCAAAAATTCGGGTGAAAGCTTAATCTGTCCAATTTGTTCAGCTAATTTAGATATAGAGACACCAGCTAAAGCCTGTGAAATCAAACTGGTAGTATTGCTGGTAGAGGCGTTTTTTAAGGCATTTTCAATCAAATCTGAGGTAATAACTGTTGTTGTGTGCAGTAATTGCATGGCATAACCTAACAACAGTTCTGCTTGAAAATCTTTAGCCCCATAAGCTGTTAACAGATAATGTAAGTCTAAAGCTAAGGGTGGATTAGCCGAGCGTTGACTTTTATTGACTCGTGAGTGCTTAGAGCGAAATTCTGGCGATACCCAGTCAACGTTGCGGTTTTGTGTTACATGATAGAGAAAGAAATTAAGTTGCGATCGCTCATCAGTTCCCACTTTAATTAAATCTGGTGGTAAAGCCGTAACCAGCACATCACCCACACTAGCAGTAATAGAGTCACTAACTAAACCATTCTCTAGCAAGTCTTTTAGCACTGCCGTTACAGCAACTATAGAGAGCGCGTTACTCATCATCATCTCCCACGCACCTGCACAGGTTAATCATAGGTTACACCGGATTTCCTGAAAGCTTTTTGCTAAAAATTTAACATTCTTGCTCGTAATAAAATCTGTAATTTTTTGATTAATCTATACTCAGACTCACCAGGAATTACTCCTGAGCAGATAAAGATATATATTTTGCCGCCTCATAAGAAAATCCTTAGCTAAGACACACTAGGATGAATGAGGAGACAAAACAATATAATTAAAGGAAATTTGATAGTTTGCTCTGTGTCAACCTTTAAATAATTTTCTGTAGGGAAATTTTAAGTGTTTATTAAAACTTCTTATCAAAACGAGAAATTTGGTTTAACTTGAGTAATGATATGAAATGAGAATTAAATCTAGTTCAACTTAATTATATTAATCACTATCATACTTAAGTATTGACTATGCAAGATTTGTCATAATTATTATTCTTTTTGCTACAAAATTGAAATCTGAAATTAAACAGAGGATGGCTGCTATCAGATGAACTCCCAACCTTCTTCAAATTATTGGAATGGGCGCTATGTAGGTGATAACCAGCGATACCGCATAGACAAACCTTTAGCAGTCGGTGGTATGGGAGAAGTCTTATTAGCAACGGATACCCGTGTTGGTCAACAGGTAGTCTTAAAATTACTCAAAGATACGTTAGTAGCATCCCAAGAGATGAGAAAGCGCTTTGAGCGAGAAGTGTCGATTTGTGCGGCTTTGCAAAGTGACCACATTGTCAGAATTAGTGATTGTGGTGTCACTCCCGAAGGATATCCCTTCTATGTGATGGAGTATTTGCGTGGTCAAACATTGCGACAATTACTGCTGCGAGAACATAGACTATCTGTAGAAAGAACAGTAAAAATTATTTCTCAAGTTTGTCAGGGTTTACAGTTGGCGCATCAAGGAGTCATTCTACAAAAAGATGGCAGCAGTGAACATATTCAAGTAGTTCATCGTGACCTTAAACCAGACAATATTTTTCTTGTGCCTACAGATTTAGGAGAGTGGGTAAAGATTTTAGATTTTGGTGTCGCTAAAATCCGTAGTGACTCTAGTGAACAGACAAATATCACTAGCACTTTTATTGGTACATTTCGCTATGCTGCACCTGAGCAAATTCAAAACAAGCAGAATCTAGACACCAGGGCAGATATTTATAGTTTAGGGATTATTTTGTATGAAATGTTCAGTGCAGCAGATCCCTTTGGTTTCAGCACTAAGGGTAGTAATATTAGTGAAGCATCCTGGGTTTTAGCTCATGCTTATGAACCACCGACACCATTGCGATCACAACCCGGATGTGAGCAATTATCCCCTGAAATTGAAGCTGTAGTCCTGAAATGCCTACAAAAAAACCCTAATAATCGCTTTGCATCTGTAGCAGAACTAAATCAGGCTTTGCAAGCAGCCAGCCGCGCCGCAACACCTAACCCCATTACACAACCAGAACCAACTCCAGCTAAACCTCAACCAGCTTTCGATTCAGAAACGGTTGCTCGTCCTTTGCAAACACAGCAACCAAACCAAGCTGCATATAATCAAGGGTTAAATAACGAGACAGTTCCTCGACCTTTGCACCAACAGGAAACTAACCAACCTGCATACAATCAGGGGTTAAATAACGAGACAGTTCCCCGACCCTTGTATCAACAGGAAACTAATCAACCTGTCTATAATCAAGGGTTAAATCACGAAACAGTTCCTCGACCTTTGCAGCCAACCGAACCAGAACAACCCGACGGGACAATCTTTCAACCACGTCCATCACCCGGTGCAGGAAATAACCAAACAGTTCCCCGTCCTTTACAGCCAACCGAACCAGAACAACCCGAAGGAACAATCTTTCAACTACGTCCATCACCCAGTGAGGGAAATAACCAAACAGTTCCCCGTCCTTTACAGCCAACTGAACCAAATCAACCCGACGGGACAATTTTTCAACCACGTCCATCACCTAGTGCAGGAAATAACGAAACAGTTCCCCGTCCTTTACAGCCAACTGAACCAAATCAACCAGATGGCACGATTTTTCAACTCCGTCCTACCCCTAGTTCTGGAAATAACGAAACAGTTCCCCGTCCTTTACAGCCAACTGAACCAAATCAACCAGATGGCACGATTTTTCAACAACGCCGTTCATCTGAGCCAAAGCCTAACCAAAATCAAGCATTTGGAGATTCAGACAATACTCTGTATCAACCACGACCTACTGACCCTCAGAATACCAGGAACACATCGGATAACACAATCTTTCAACCAAGGACAAACAAGGCAGCCGAACAAAAAAATTCCCCCATTTTTGGACGAAATCTCTGGATTGGGTTAGCAGTTGTCCTCGCCTTCTTTGCCGGAATGTTCATATTTTATATACAAACAAATCAAAATTCTCAAAATGCGCCTAATGTACCGAACTCAACCCAGAAGTAGAGGGGGGAGATGTAGCTTGCTTCCCACAGGGTGGGAGATGAGGGAGTGGGGGAAGATGGGGGAGCAGAGGAGCAGGGGGGAATAACTAATGACTATGGACTATGGACTATGGACTGTTGACTATGGACTAATGACTAATGACTAATGACCAAACTATCGACAAAAGTCTAATTACCTTTAAATAGCTGATGCAGATATCCTAGAGGCATCTGGATTAGCTACCAGCCAAACACTTTCATGCTTATCTTTGTTGTTCAAACATTAGCAGAAATTCTAGCTGGAGGAACCTCACTTAGCAGTACCGAGCAAATCGACTTTAATCATCCGAGTCATCGCAGAGAAGAGGGTGCAGGCCCGACTCTCAATTTGTATGTTTACGACTTACGCGAGAGTAAACAAATACAACATTCCGGTAGGCAAGTGGATCGCAAGTTAAGCAATAGTCTGCAAGCTACAACGGTCAATTGGTCGCCTAGTTGGTTTGATGTATCTATATTATTAACAGCTTGGGATAGAACGGCGTTAGGTGAGCATCACTTGTTAAGTGAAGCTTTGAATGTGCTGTTGCGTCATCGCGCTCTGCAAGAAGATTTTTTGGTTCCAGAATTGCGGGGTTATGGCAATTTGTCTATGACTGTTGCGCTTGATCCTACAATTGAGATTGGCTCTTTATGGAGCGCTCTGAATGTGCCTTTGCGTGCTGGCTTGTATTTGACGGTAACAATACCCTTCGAGCCACAGCCAGTTCCTGTTCCTCTAGTTTCAGAAAGAATTTTCAATTTACAAAACCAATATCATCCTAATGGCACGAACGGTAATGGTTCGGTGGCTACCAAACGAGTAGCGATCGCGGGAATTGTGAAAAGTGCGGTAGCTAATCAGCCTTTAGTCGATGCCAAAGTTGCTGTCTTAAGGACTGAAAAATCTGTAGTCAGCAATCAAGAGGGACTTTTCTTTTTTGAAGATTTGCGTATAGGCAATTATGTTTTAACAGTCAATTGTCCTGGCTATTTACCTGTGAATGTCAATGTCTTGGTTGATAGCCCAAGTTATACGTTCAAAGAAATCTTATTAACTCCTGAATAAATTTAGGTTGCTTTATGGCCAGACTTGATTACTTTGCTCCCGGTGTCTATATCGAAGAAATTGACCGTGGGAGTCGCCCGATTGAAGGGGTGAGTACGGCGATCGCAGGATTTGTCGGTTTTACTGAAGATATTCGTGATGGGGCTGAGTTATTCAAGCCCATGTTAGTTACCAATTGGACGCAATATCTCAACTATTTTGCTCGTCCTAATTCCGATGGGTTCACCGACTTTAACGCCTACTTACCCTTTGCTGTCTATGGCTACTTTATGAATGGTGGTGGTCGTTGTTGGGTAACTAGCATTGGTACTCAGTTACCAGGCGCACCCAAGCCACCCACCCCAGAACCAGCCACCTTAAGAATTAATGGTAGAGGCAATCGTCCAGCTCTGCGCTTGTCCTTACGTCCTGAACAAGCAGCAGGCGGCGCAGTCAATGTATTGATTATCGATGGTGGGCCGCGTGCTTTACCAGAAGGGACAGAAGGCGAAGCTCCTCCGAATACTGGTGAGTATTTTACTGTGCAGATTCGTCGTGGTGACGAGGTGTTGGAGCAGTACGAGAACTTAACCATGAACCGTGAAGCTCCCGCTCAAATTGCCACCTATGCAGTCGCAGCTTTGCGAAACTCCATGTATGTCCTTGCAGAAGACATTTCTCAAAGTGGACAGCCCCTATCCCGCCGTCCGACGAATGGTCAATACGAACTCGCACCCCCCATTGTCCCAGCTTCAGTCGATAGATTGTACAGCGATTTGGAAGGGGTACGTGATGATCGCACAGGGGTAAGGGGGATTTTTGAAATTGATGAAATCACCATGCTGGCTTGTCCTGATTTAATGCGGGCATATCAAGCAGATGTTTTGAACTTGGATCAAGTCCACGGCATCATGGAATTGATGATCAGCATGTGCGAAGGTTCAGCCAGTGGTGATATTCCCAATCCACCCAACCGCATGGTGTTAATTGATCCGCCTCCAGAAGCTACCAAACCTCAGCATGTAGTGGAATGGTTGAATAGATTTAACCGTCGTTCCATGTTTGCCGCCTTGTATTATCCTTGGATTAAAGTTGCTAATCCACGCGATCGCGGTAATCCCATTCTCATACCTCCCTGTGGTCACATGATGGGCGTTTGGGCGCGTACCGATGAAACCAGAGGTGTTTACAAAGCTCCCGCTAACGAAGTACCCAGAGGCGTAATCGGTTTAGGTTATGAAACCAACTTCCGCGAACAAGAACTCTTAAACCCCTTGGGAATTAACTGTATTCGCACTTTCCCCAATCGTGGTATCCGCATTTGGGGCGCTAGAACTCTTGTTGAACCAGATAAAACTGAGTGGCGTTATATCAGTGTTCGCCGTTTGATTAGTTATATCGAAAAATCAATTGAGTTAGGTACTCAATGGGTAGTATTTGAACCCAACGACGAAGATTTATGGGCGCGTGTCCGACGCACCGTCAGCAACTTCCTAGAAAGAATTTGGCGGGAAGGTGCATTATTTGGCTCTAGTCCACAGCAAGCATTTTATGTGAAGTGTGATGAAGAACTTAACCCACCAGAAACTAGAATCTTAGGCCGTCTATATATTGAGGTGGGAGTTTGTCCCGTCAGACCTGCGGAGTTTGTTATCTTCCGCGTTAGCCAATGGAATGGCATCGAAGATGAACAATAGCAGAATCAATCTTGAACGTACTTTATATCATTTATTGCAAAGGAGTTTAAACCAGTATGGCAGGTGAATTTTTAACGGCGTGTAAATTTTACTTTGAAGCTGACGGAATCACTGATAAATTTATTAAAGAAGTAGGTGGTCTTGGAGTTGAAAGCACTCCAGCACAAGATATTCATGGATCGTCAAAAGGTGGCAAGATACAACGTCAAGCAACGCCTACAGTGGTAAAATTTACTAATATTACACTGAAGTTGATTGCTACTGTCGATAAAGATTTATATGATTGGTATCAAAAATGTAACGAAGACATGGGCGACCCCAGACAGTGGTCGCAAAACCGGAAGACAGGTTCAGTAGTTGCTTATGACCAACAAGGGAATGAGCAGGCACGGTGGAATATTATCAACTGTTACCCATGTAAATATACTGGCCCTACCTTAACTGCATCTGGTGGAGATATGGCCAATGAAACCATCGAATTGGTTCACGAAGGCGTTAAGCGTGTCAAATGATTTAGTCATTAGTCATTAGTCATTAGTCAACGGTTCATAGTTTTTCTCCTTTTCTCCTGAGAGGAGGGGAAAGAGGTGGGTTTTTCCCTCATCTTCCCCCTCTCCTCCCTCATCTCCTCTCAACCCCCAATCCTAACTCCTGGCTAAAACTGTGCCGAAAACAGCAGGTCAAGTTCCAGAAATTCTTACAGCCCATCGGTTCTACTTAGGTTTGACACTAGACGGTCAACAAGATAAGGTAGATGGTTTCTTTTTAGAGTGTCAAGGCTTTAAAAGAACTCAAGATGCTATTGAAATTACTGAAGTCACTGCCAATAAATGGGGTAAATCAGACAAAGGTCAAGTCGTCAGAACCAAAATTCCCGGAAATATTAAGAGTGGTAATCTTACTCTCAAGAGAGGTATGACCAACTCTTTAACTATCTGGAAATGGTTTGAAGCCGTTCAAGAAGGCAAATGGGCTGAACAACGCAAAAATGCCTCTTTGAGTGTATATGACCAAGCAGGCGTAGAACAAGCAAGATTTGAATTAGCTGGTGCTTGGCCGGCTAGTTATAAAATTGCCGATGTCAATGCTCGCAGTGGCGACATAGAAATCGAAGAAATTGAAGTTGCTTTTGAGGAATTTAAGAGAGTCAAATAGTCAGTTGACAGTTGACAGTTGACAGTTGACAGTTGTTTCTCCTGTGCTTCCTTGTCTTCTTTGTCTCCCCCCACTTCCCCCACTTCCTCATCTCCTCCTACTCCCCACTTCCCAAATATGTTCCCCACAGAGTTTGAATTTACACTTCCCAAAGGTTATCTTGACTCAGAAAGTAATCTTCACCGCCAGGGTGTTATGCGCTTATCAACGGCTATAGATGAGATTGCGCCTTTGCGTGATCCTCGTGTGAAAGCTAATCCAGCTTATGCCACAATCATTATCTTGTCGCGTGTGATTACTCGCTTGGGTGCTTTATCTGAAGTAAGTCCGGCTATTGTAGAAAACTTTTTCGCCCAAGATTTAAACTATCTCCAAGACTTTTATCGTCATATCAATGGCTTAGAAGGTGAAACCTCTTTACCAGAGGAAAAAGGCGCTTCCTCTGAAGAGTTAGTAGTCAGAAATTAAGTTCTTATTACTAACCTTGCATTGCTCATATTTATGAATTTTGTAGCTGACGCTATCTATGTCTCGTAAACAGGATCATCTATATACAGAATTTGACTTTACTCTTCCGCGAGGTTTGATTGATAGCCAAAACCGCGTACATCGTCATGGCAAAATGCGTTTAGCCACCGCCAAAGATGAAATTTTGGTACAAAAAGAACGCAAAGTACAAGAAACTCCTGCTTATGGTGATTTAGTCATGTTATCTCGTGTCATTACACGTTTAGGGAGTTTTAACACTGTTAGTCTTGATGTCCTCGAAGGATTGCTATTACATGACATTGCATACTTAAGAGAATTTTACAATCGAATTAATCAGCAAGGTAATATACATATTCCTACTCAGTGTCCTCACTGTAACACTCAGTTTTCTGTAGAGCTAGAACTGGCGGAAAAGCCATAAGCTACCCCTCAGATACTTTGTATGAGGAGGTAGCTTTTATTGCTTATCATTTTCATTGGTCACAAGATGATATTTTAAATTTAGAACACAGTTACCGCCAGCGATGGGTAACAGAAATTAATAAAATTAACGAAAAATTAATATGAAAGTCAAAATCAACTTTTTACCAACACAAAATGAGGTAAATGAACTCGATTTAGTAGTAGCAACTACACCCAAGGGAGAGTGCATAATAGGACGTTCCCCTGATTGCGATTTACCTTTAGAAAGCCCAGATGTTAGCCGGATTCATGGTAAGTTTTTTGTTCAATCAGGAAATTACTATTACTGTGATACTGGTAGTAGAAATGGTTCGGTAATTAATAACAAATTGCTTGAAAAAAATCAGCCATATCTTTTAAAACATGGTGATTCTATCCAAATCGGAGATTACATTCTCACGATGGAAGAAATTAAACCTGCGGCGGAGCAAATGCCAGAAACAGTATTTAGGGTGATAGATCCTGCACTGTTTTCTAGACCAATATCGGAAAGTTTTGGTGTTGCTGGTGTTACGAATAAAGCACCAGAGGTAATTGCTGAATCTACACCAGAAGTTATTAGTCAAACTCAAGAAGAAGTTGCAGTGTTTGAAGTTCCTGCAAGCGTTAATGCTGTTTCCTCAGAAAATCAAGAGATAATTACAGCACCCGCAAATCCCATTGTCGAAGAAAGAACTTTTGTCCAACCACAGGATATTTTTACTGAAGAACAACCAGAGACAGTTGAGAGTGATGAAAATCTAGATTTCAACACTGCGATCGCCGAAGACTTAACCTTTGTACAGCCTCGTGATCTAGTCCAAACATCGTCATCAGTCGATGATTTATCTACAAGCGATGATAGTCAAAATGTGGATTCAGCTACACCAATTTTACAAGAATACACAACCGTACAACCACGCGATATAGTTATTCAACCATCATTAACTATTAGTTCTGAAGAAATTGATTTAGATACACCAATTTTACAGGAATACACAACTGTACAGCCTCGTGATGTGGGTATTCCTGTATCACTAACTGATAGTGAAGATGTAGATGTGTCTAATGATGGTAATGTAGAAACATCAGAAGTTGAAAACGCTTCCACTCAATTAGAAGATTCTGCTATTCAGCTAACAGAAGAACCTATTTCTACAGATGAAATAACTGAAGAAGCAGTGACAGCAGATGTCACTCATAATATAGAAACTGTAGAACCAGAAATAACAGAAGAAGCTACAACACCAGACTTGACTTCTACCGGAGAAGATTTAGAAACAGCAGAGGTTATATCTACAACGGAAGTAAACGAAGAACCAACAGTAAATGTTACTTCTGACGTAGATGTCACTCCTAATATAGAAACTGTAGAACCAGAAATAAAAGAGGAAGTTGCAACAGCAGACCTAACTTCTACCGAAGAGGATTTAGCAACAACAGACGCTATATCTACAACGGAAATAGATGAACAACCAATAACAGATTTTACTTCTGACTTAGAAACTGTAGAACCAGAAATAACAGAGGAAGTTGCAACAGCAGACCTGACTTCTACCGAAGAGGATTTAGCAACAACAGACGCTATATCTACAACGGAAATAGATGAACAACCAATAACAGATTTTACTTCTGACTTAGAAACTGTAGAACCAGAAATAACAGAGGAAGTTGCAACAGCAGACCTGACTTCTACCGAAGAGGATTTAGCAACAACAGACGCTATATCTACAACGGAAATAGATGAACAACCAATAACAGATTTTACCTCTGACTTAGAAACTGTAGAACTAGAAATAACTATTTCTACCCCAGGAGTGATTGAAGAATCGACAACAGCAGATGTTCCTTCTAGCGTAGAAACTGTAGAGCCAGAAGCCGCTATTTCTACACCAGAAATCAGCGATGCAGATGAGTTAGTTGAGCAAACACCTGAAGAAGTTGTGGAAACTGAAGAAGTCTTTGCTGTTGATAATTTAGAAACAGATACTGAGAGCGAACCAAGTCAGATGACAATTCAAAAAAATATAGTCCTCATTGCTCACGAAAGTAAAAAGTCAGAAATAGCTGAATTGGTTGCTCAGAATCAAGAATTTTTCTCTCACAGTCTAACCATTAGCTGGCCATCTGTTAGCGAAGTTTTAAAGCAACAAGCTGGCCTGACTGTAAGTGAAGAAATTCCCTCACCAACATCTGGAGGTTATCAAAAGATTAATTCTCTGCTCAATTCTGGAGATGTGTCAGCAGTTATTTTCTTGAGAGATTTCCTCACACCTGCACCTAGTCCAACTAATGAGGAAACTTTATTAAGAATGTGTAATATCAATCAGGTGTTAGTAGCCACTAATTTGACAACAGCAGAGGCGATTGTACATTATCTGAAACACACTAAGAATTGATATAAGACATATATTTGATTAATGAAATCTAGGTAGGGCGTGTTAGCATCAGTGTAACGCGCCTTACTAACGCCTACTAAAATTAATTCTAGAATCTAGGTATAGCAGGTGTTGCTTCAGGTACAACAGGGATAGTAGGAGTAGGAGTAGGAGGTGGTGGTGTGATAACTGCGATCGCAAATGCTTTTTCTTGTGGCGGCTGCTTACCTGATTTATCAGTAACTTGTAATTTAATTTGTGATGGGAAAGCCTGATTAACTAATAGTTGTTCTGAACCAACTGGCTGCACATTACCAATAATTGGATCAAGCTTGACTTCTATATCTTCTCCCTCTACTCGCCAAGATAAAGTGGCTGTTGTTCCTTCTTTTAACTCTTGATTGGGTTGGTCGCTACCGTTAATTGTGAAAGAGATAATTCTAAAAGGTTTGGGTAATATTTCAATTGCTGATTCTGTCTTCTTTGCACTATTTTTGTTACTGCCGTTATTAGACAAAGCTGTGATTATAAAAGTATATTTGCCTGCTTTTAAAGCAGGTATTGAGATATTATTACACTGTAGCTGTTGATTTTCTATTTCTTTGCATTGGTTTTGCAGTTTAGGATCAGCGATCGCACCTTGATTAAACTTATAAATAAACGGTTGACTTAGTAATGTGCCGTCTTCAGAATTACCAGTTATTCGCACTTCCCTTAATAGTAAAGAGTTACCAACTTTCCAACTTAAATTAATCGGGTCGCCTTTTCTATATTGCGTTTTATCTGTCTTAAAATCTAGAACTTGGGCTATTGGTTTCTCAGTGATTTCAACTTGAAATGGCTGGGCTTCCGTTTGCGCAAGTCGGGAAAATAACGGCGTACCTTGACGATAAAATCCTTTTAATTCAAAATTATATTTTCCTTGAGCTTTTATCCCTGTTTTCACATTATTACAAATCAGTTCCTTTCTTTGTTGCACCACACAAGGAGGTGTTGTATTCGCATCGCTCTTACCTAATTCGTCTGGAATCCCGTTACTAAAATCATATATCTTAGGTTCGATTGGTTGCTGACCTTTAATATTTAACTCTAATCTTTTTAACTGTGGATAGTTTTCCACCTTCCACTCTAAAGTTACCTCCTCTCCTTCTACAAGTTGGGAGCTATTAGGAGCGAAATCTTCTAATTTTGCCGGGTCTGGATGTAACAATTTCCAAACAATTAATCCTATACCGCCCAATAAACCTAGACCAATTAAAATTAATAGTAACAGTTGCCACAAAGGACGGGGTTTCCAGACAAAACTAAGTTGAGGAAGTGTATTTGATATAGGAAAATTTTCTTCATCTTGGATGTTGACTTGGAAGTTAATTACTAATCCTCCACCCAACCAAGGTCTGCGCCACCAAGGTTTAGGTTTCACCAACAAATTCGTGATAGAATTTTTAGTAGGTAATAATCTAATTTCATTAGGTTGAAATTGATAAGTAAATAGTTGTTCTTCATCCCGACTGACCAAGTTAAATGTTAATTGACGGACTACATTCCCTTGATTAGCTAATGATAATTCATACTTAGCGGGGCTACGACTTACTTGTGCTAAAAGAGTCTGTATATTAGCATCTAAACGATAAATTGTAGGAATTTGGATATAAACCAAATCTAACAGCACCAAGTCAGGAGAATTTTCTGAATATAAGCGAATAGTCGGGGAATAAATCCCCGCTAAAGTATCTCCTGGGGGGTGAAATGTTAGTAAAATTTGTCCTTGAGAATTAGGATTGAGTCCCAGTGCAGTTACTTCTGATAACCCTAAGCCCTCTACCCCAGTTGTCGGATAAGTGATAGTAAACCAATCTTCGTCTAAATCTGGGCAAGTAAGGCGAAAACGGTCTACACGATTTGTACGATTTTCTACTATTACTTGTACAGGTAAAGAAGATTCATTCGCATTGAACAGCAGAGGTTTATTAGCATTACTGCTGGGTTTGATTGAGAAAGTTGGGTCATTTACCCTAACTACTGTTTGTTCTTGGAGCAGAACTTTTAGTTGTAAGGGAACGTTAATAGGAGTATCTTCTGGATAATGCACAGGAGCATCTACGACTAAAGTATAGTCATAGGTTCCTGGTAAAGCATCTACAGGAATTGGTAAATCAAATTTGATTTCATCACTAGCTTGTTGGGGGTCTATGGCTAAACTTGCTTGAGGAGGACTAGACCAGCCTGTGAGATTTTTAAATTCGTCACCATAAAGAAAAGTTAAATTAATAACAGCGCTCTGGTTGCCTCGATTAAAAATTACAATATAAAGTTCAATAGTCTCGCCTGATCTACCTAATTGCAGCCCAGACGGCTTGACAATAATTTGTAATGGACTAGCTTGCATACCCTCAAATTCCTTACTTGACGCGATTTAGTTTGACTTGACTATTTTCATCGCCACTGAGAATCATGCTACCTTTCAAGTCAACGCTTCTTATTCCCTTTGGGCTTTGGTAAATTGTTTGTCCTTCGGCGGCTTTTGTTTTATCGAGCTTATATTCTGTGGTTAAATACCAAACAGTAACCCGTCCATCATCTCCACCACTGACTAGTAAACGACCATCTTCACTAAATTTCAGTGTTCGTACTGGCGTTTTCGACGTTACTTGCCAACTATCTATCGGCTGACAATCAACTTCAGAAATTGTATTCTGAAGACTAACATTTTTTACATTCTGGCATTGAGCTAAATTCCAAATAGTAATATAGCCAGCAGAATCAGATGTAGCTAAAATTTTGGGTGAGTTGGGTGCAAAATCTACTCCCCAAACATAGTCTGTAATGCCCGTTCTAGTATCTATTTTTGCTAAGGATTGCACCAATAAATTCTGCTGTTTATTATTAATTTGATTAGGATTCCACGACCATAATAAAAAGCGCTTAAAATTACCTGCTATGACTAGAGTTTGATCATCGGGACTCAAGGCTAAAGCACGAATTTGAAAGCCTGATAAATTGAGCAGAGTTTGTAAGTTTATAACTTGAGGTTGTAGCTGAAATTGATTGTTAACAGATGTTCTTGACCATAATCTTAATTTACCACTGCCGTAACCACTGAATAAATATAGGGAATTTTTAGTAAATGCTAAATCAAAGACTCGATCGCCTTTGGCTTTGGGGTCTTGTTGGTCTTGTAGTTGTTCTGTTGTTTCTCCGTTGGGTACATTCCTTAGTTCAATTACACCACTATCTAGCCCGATCGCTACACGATTATTTTCTACAGGCATAAAGCGGGAGACTTGTACAGCATCATCAGTAATTGCCAGCAGACCTTGGGGTTCTTGTTGGCGATCGCAAGCCACAGCTTTTCCACTATATTTAATATCTGCTGGGGCTATACTCTCACCATTATTTATTTTCCACAACCTTAATGTACAATCATCCGAACCACTCAGCGCCAGCAAAGCATTACCGCTAAAAGCGACGGAGTTTACAGAACGAGTGTGCATAATTGGTTCCCGTCCCAGTAACAAAGCCAACAACAAGGCGATGAGTGCCAAAATTGCCAGTTGTACCCAGAGGGGAATAATTGGTAAACTCTGTAATTCTAGAGTCTGCGTTGCCGGGTCTGTAGTCCCTAAACGTTGGTCAAGTAAATCAGCTTTGGCTTCTAGCAGCAAAGTCTTACCTATCCCCACCCAAGGCCGTTGTGTTTTCACATTCAGGCTAACTTTACTTGTTTCACCTAAACGTAAATTAGCTGTTTCGGGAACAGTATTGTAAGTACATTTTCGCCAATCTCTACCTTGAATACTCACATTCACCTCTTGATAGAGGTTGCTGGCATTCTTGAAGATTAGTTCAAAAGCAGCTGTATCAGACTTCCTCTGAGGCAACCATGATGATTGACTAGGAATTTTTTGATGTTTTTGCGGAACATCAAACTCTACAAATCCTACAGGTAAAACTTCTATGTTACCTGTAGCACTAGCTGGGTATCCATTATTACTTGTAGCTTCAATACTGAATGGATAATTTTGACTAGGTGACTGCACAACAGATGGAGGTTGACATTGAAAAGTTACTTCTGCATAGCCACCAGGCTCTAAGGCAAATTGTCTTTCTACATTACCACTCAACCAAGACGAATCCACACCAACAAAACGTAATTTAGCATTAGTCGATTGTTGGCTTAAATTCCTGACCCGGACTGGTACATCTATCGTATTCCGAGGATAAACTTGGAATGCCCTGACAGGCAATTCTACACTTAAGACCGTGGGTTGATTATCTCGCTCGATTGTCAGCCGTAACAACAGCCGCCGTTCTTGTCCAAGCTGTGGCGAAAAAATTCTAATCTTTAAGTCAACAGCACCGACAAATCCGGGAATTGGTGTATTAAAAATAAAGACTTGAAAGTCTGTACTACTACCTGGAGGTTTAGTTGCTGCTAATTCTGGTTCGAGTTTATACCACTGGTATTCTGTATTACGCTGCTCTCCTGCGGCAGAAATATCAACTTGAAAACTAGCAAATTGGCTACTATCATTGTTAACCGTTACTGTAAAAGAGGCTGGATTAGTGCCTGGTCTAAAAGTAAGACTTTGTGTAGACAGGCTGGCATTTATTAAATTATTTTCCATAATGTTTAATCCCCGGTTCAGCCTATTTTTTACTAATTAAAAAAAGAGGCATAGCTAAGTATAGCGAAGGAGATATTTCTAAAAGTGCAAAGTATATATATGTTCTTGATTAACACTATATAGCATTGCTGTTACAAGCATAGTGGCGCGATCGCCTAAACTCAACGGCGCTTCATAATAATCCTAAAGCTTTGAGACTGCGCCGAGTAATTTCAATTCGAGCAGAAGCATCATTCTCATTACGCATATCAATATTTGTCGCAAAGAAATACACATTATTTCTCTGTTCCAAATATCCTACAAACCAACCAATATTAGGAGTGAGACTTGTTACCCAGCCTGTCTTTCCTCGCAATATATAGTCTGGGGTACTTTCGTAAACCATTATGTCTTGAACTAAATCTAAAGTCCTTTGTGAGAAGAGTAACTCCTGACTTTGAAGACGTTGCAGAAACTCAATCTGTTGTCTGGGTGTAATTTGTAGTGGTCCTTCTAACCAAAATCTGTCAATTTGCTCAGGTGTACCAATTTGATGGTTGCCATAACCAACTTGCTGGATGAATTGATTCATCCGTTGATAACCAACTCTGCGAGCTAGTACTTGATAAAACCACACTGTTGAATTTTTGAATGCTTGGCGGATGTTGGTGTCTTGGTTCCATATCGGGAATTGGCGCTGAATACCATCCCAGGTCAAAACAGCCACATCATTGGGAATTACCCCAGTCTCTAAGGCTACAAGAGAGTTAAAAATTTTGAAAGTCGATGCGGGAAAGAAGGCTTGGGAGTTGCGCGAAGGGTTGTGTTCGTAAAATTTTTTGTTGTGGCGATCGTAAATCAGAATCGAACCTTTAACGCCCATCTGCTTAAATGAACTTCCCAGGTCAACACTTGCAGCGAGTATAGGTGGCTGAACTTCCTGAGATTGTGCAGGTATAGCTTGGAAACTGCTAATGCTGAAAAATACCACCAAGATGCCAATAGTGATAATTACTGCTAAGGGCATTCGTCGGTTTTGAGGCATAAATATACCTTCCCACAAAACTGATTGATTGGTAATGACACAACTCAATTACCAATTTCCTATTACCTATTACCGAGCAAACCCAACTTCAGATTAATAGAACAAATTTGCAAGCAAAGCTGCTCTAAGGGAGTGAGGACAGGTGAAAATTATGCTTCCTCCCTGTCCTCTACTTCCTTATCTCATTTCATCATATTCGTGAGCTTCCACTCGTCTTGTTTCCATTCCAGGGGGTAGAAACTCAGCCCGACGTACAGGAACCAGAGGTTGTGTATTGTTGGGATACGGATGAATAACTTGTACAGTGCGGGTAGAACGTGGGCGTGAAGAGAATAAAGATAACACGCCAGCAACTACAATACCACCGCCAACGGTTAAAGCCGCACCACCAACAGCCCAAACAATAGGCGAAGACCACCAACTAGCTTGAGCGGGTAATACAGCAGATGCGGCTCTTTGAGTATTTTGCTGGGCTAATGCTATTTGTTGAGCATTATTCCAGTTTTGAAATTGGGACTGGAGTTGTTGGTTTTGATTTTTTAATTGCTCGTTATCGTATTTTAGCCGCTCAAAATCCATCTTCAAGCGTTCAAATTCCACGCTCTGCACGGGATTAGGAGCCGTTGGTTGGGGGTTATTATATGCTGGCTGCCCGTAGGGTGGTTGATACTGTGGCGGGATGACTTGAGGTGCTACTACGGTTGCTGGCATTTGTGAAGCAACACCAAAGTTAGGCTGTAGGGAGGTGTTGGTTCCCTTGAGCATTAAGAGAGCCGCCAGTCCTGCTACGGCGACACCGCCGATAAATGCCATACTTTCACTCATCGCCTTTACCTCTCATCTGCGATGTAATTTTCATAACTTTTGACTGACTTCCTCTCACACTCATAGTTTTTATAGCCTACTTAATACACATAATACCCAAAATATAAGCTGCTGTATCAGCTAGTTTTTTTACTGCTTAGTATCTAATGTTAATATTCAAGACCATAAATATGGAATTGTCCAGCACAATCAGAGTAAAAAAACTATACTGTTATACTTTTTAATCTACTTTCCCGAAATCATCAAGATGTTTTGATGGCTGCTTTGAGACTTTGACAAAATCCCGCGATCGCACTGAGTCCCTGTTCTGGTGTTCCCTCGGCTAAACGTTGAACAAAGGCACTACCCACAATAGCTGCATCTGCGCCCCATTGTTTGACCTGAGTAGCTTGTTCTGGCTGGGAAATACCAAAACCGACACCAATAGGTTTATCTGTTACATGGCGGATTTGTTGTAATAAATCAGATACACGGGTTTCTAGTTGCGATCGCACCCCTGTTACGCCTGTTACACTGACCAAATAGATGAATCCTTGGGATGAATTAGCGATCGCTTCTATTCTTTCGGATGAACTGGTAGGGGCAATCAATAAAGTTAAATCTATACCCTTTTCACTTGCTGGTTTTAATAGTCCTGCGGCTTCTTCCAAAGGTAAATCAGGCACAACCAAACCAGCAACACCAGCCGCCACAATTTGATCGAGAAACTGGTCAATGCCCCGGTGCAGAATGGGATTGTAGTAGGCAAATAAGATGATTGGCGCTTGCAAACTGGGAGTAGTGGCTCTTAACATTTCCAGTACATTCTCCAGTTTTGTGCCGTTTTGTAAAGCACGAGTAGCAGCTGCTTGAATTACAGGCCCATCCGCCAGAGGATCAGAGTAGGGCAGGCCTAACTCAATAAAGTCAGCACCATTGCTATCTAATATTTTTAAAGCGGCGGCTGTAGTTTCTAAATTAGGATCACCAGCAGTAATAAACGGAATCAGAGCGCACTCTTGATTCCGTCTGAGAGTTTGGAAGCGATCGGCAATAACGCTCATTAGTCAGTAGTCAGTGGTCAGTGGTCAGTAGTCAATAGTAACAAACAACTGACCCCTATCTTTAGACTTATGCCGTTGCTTTCAGCACAATTCAACAGGTTTAGGCATTTGAGACTTGGAATCTATAGTTGATGGTGCCATTAGGTAGATATCCATCAAGAACTAAAAGATAAGTACCATCATTGGTTAAGGTGATTACAAAGTCATTACCGAGGTTTCTGTTTGTTATAAACTGGTTTCCTTGGTTGTACAGTGTCCAATTGGCATTAACGAAACTGCCAATTAGTGAATCAAAACTTAGTTGCTGTCCGGCTGTACCGTTAATACGGTAGATGTCAGTTTCTAAGCCTGGATTCAAGGTATTTGTGATAGTTTGGTCTAAGGTGACACTAGGGGCAGCAGAGGCATCAATTAAACGGAAACTATAATCACCTGTACTATTACCATTGCCATCGAGGATGAGTCGGTAAGTACCTGTTTCTGTCAATGTAAAAGGAGTGCGATCGCTATCGGCATCACCGTTATAGAATACCTGTTGTCCACTGGGACTGATTAACTGGGCGTAAATGGTGAAAGTATTGTTGTTAATCAGTCCATCGTAGTAGAGGCGTTGTCCGGCTGTACCTGTAAAGGTGTACTCATCGGTTTCCCCAACTTGAGAGATGGTACTAGTAACCGTGTTACCTATAGTTAATGCTGTGGTTGTGGTTGGGGGGTTAGTAACTTTGAAACTGTAGTTAATTGGGTTGTTGTTGCTGTTGTAGCCATCGATGACTAACAGATAAGTTCCAGTATTAGTGAGGGTGATTTCAAAGTCACTGCTGAGGTTAGCACCAGTTACATATTGATTACCAGGACTATACAATGTCCAATTGGCACTGACGAAACTGTTGATTAAGGAATCAAAGAACAGTTTTTGTCCGGCTGTACCATTGATGCGGTAGATATTGGTGGCTAGTCCTGGTGTAAGGGTATTGGTGATGGTGGTGTCTAAAGTCACAGGAGTAACAGCAGAGGCATCAATTAGGCGGAAACTGTAATCGCCTGTGTTATCAAAATAACCATCTATAACCAGTCGGTAAGTGCCTGTTTCTGTCAATGTAAAAGGAGTGCGATCGCTATCGGCATCACCGTTATAAAATACCTGTTGTCCACTGGGGCTGATTAACTGAGCGTAGATAGTAGAAGCATTGTTATTAATCAGTGCGTCGTAGTACAGGCGTTGTCCGGCTGTACCTGTAAAGGTGTACTCATCGGTTTCCCCAACTTGAGAGATGGTACTAGTAACCGTGTTGCCTATAGTTAATGCTGTGGTTGTGGTTGGGGGGTTGGTGACTTGGAAGTTGTAGTTAATGGGGCTGTTGTTGCTGTTGTAACCATCGATGACTAACAGATAAGTTCCAGTATTAGTGAGGGTGGTTTCAAAGTCACTGCTGAGGTTAGCATTAGTTACATACTGATTGCTAGGACTGTATAGTGTCCATGTGGCACTGACGAAACTACTAATTAAGGAATTAAAGAACAGTTTTTGTCCGGCTGTACCGTTAATGCGGTAGATGTCAGTTTCTAATCCTGGTGTGAGGGTATTGGTAATGCTGGTATCAAAGGTGATAGCAGTAGCAGCAGAGGCATCAAGTAAGCGGAAGCTATAGTCACCTGTACTATTACCATTGCCATCAAGGATGAGTCGGTAAGTACCTGTTTCTGTCAGGGTGAAGGGGGTGCGATCGCTATCAGCATCACCGTTATAGAATACCTGTTGTCCACTGGGACTGATTAACTGAGCGTAGATAGTAGAAGCATTGTTATTAATCAGTGCGTCGTAGTACAGGCGTTGTCCGGCTGTACCTGTAAAGGTGTACTCATCGGTTTCCCCAACTTGAGAGATGGTACTAGTAACCGTGTTACCTATAGTTAATGCTGTGGTTGTGGTTGGGGGGTTAGTAACTTTGAAACTGTAGTTAATTGGGTTGTTGTTGCTGTTGTAGCCATCGATGACTAACAGATAAGTTCCAGTATTAGTGAGGGTGGTTTCAAAGTCACTGCTGAGGTTAGTACCAGTTACATACTGATTACCAGGCCCGTACAATGTCCAATTGGCACTGACGAAACTGTTGATTAAGGAATCAAAGAACAGTTTTTGTCCGGCTGTACCATTGATGCGGTAGATGTTGGTGGCTAGTCCTGGTGTGAGGGTATCTGCTACTGTGGTGTCTAAGGTGACAGCAGTGGCAGCACTCGCATTAATTAAGCGGAAACTGAAATCAGCCGCAGAGGCGTTATGTCCTTTCAACAGTAAGTAATAAGTTCCACCTTCAGTCAATGTGAAGATATTTCTATCACTGTCTGAATTGATTTCAAAAATGTTACTGCTTGGGCTAACTAACTGAGCGTTAACCGTATCAGCATCACTTTGCAAAGCATCATAGTAAAGTGTCTGTCCAGGTGTGCCTGTAAATCGATAGACGACTGTTTCGGCACCATTAGTTAAGCTTCTGGTGGCTGGGGTGTTGAAACTGATATCGGTGGCGGCAGCTGCAATATCGAGAACTTGGAAACGATAGCTGCCTGTACTGCTGGCATTCGCACCTTTAACTGCTAAGGTATAAGTTCCCGATTTTGGTACACGAATTAGCTGTGTGTCTGAATTGGTAGCGCTGGCAGTGAGATATTGACCATTTGTATCCCGCAATTCTGCAATGATGTTATTATTGGCGCTTTGACCATCGAAGTAGACTAACAAGCCAGCAGATGCAGTAAATGTATAGGTATCTTGTCCACCAGCAGCGATTGTACCAGTCTTGATACTATTAAATCCACTGGCTGCTACGGGTGCATCGCTGATATCTGTGACAGTGAAACTGTAGTTGACAGTGCCACTGTTGTTATAGCCATCCAGCACTAACAAATAAGTACCGCTATTTTGTAATGTGACTTCAAAGTCATTGCCCAGGTTAGTAGCAGCTACATATTGATTGCCAGTACCGTATATTGTCCAGTTACCACTAACAAACCCGCTAGTTAAGGCATCAAAGCGCAGTTTTTGCCCAGCCGTACCATTGATGCGGTAGATGTCAGTTTTTAAACCAGGATTGAGAATGTTAGTGATTGTTGTTCCCAAAGTGATTGCAGATGTAGCACCAGCATCAACTAAGCGGAAACTGTAATCACCTGTGTTATCAAAATAACCATCAATGATGAGTTTGTAAGTACCTGTTTCCGTTAAGGTGAAGGGGGTGAGATCGCTATCCGCATCAACATAGAATATCTGTTGTCCACTGGGGCTGATTAACTGGGCGTAAATGGTCGAAGCATTGTTATTAATCAGTGCGTCGTAGTACAGGCGTTGCCCTGCTGTACCTGTGAAGGTGTATTCATCTGTTTCCCCTGGCTGAGATATGGTACTGGTGATTGTATTACCTAAAGTCAATGCTGTGGTACTGTTCAAACCAGAATTAGTAACTTTGAAACTGTAGTTGGTATTACCGTTGCTATTATTACCATCCAGCACCAACAAATATGTACCTGTGTTGGTTAAGGTAACTTCAAAGTCAGTACTTAAGTTGCTACCAGCAATGTACTGATTATTTACGCCGTACAGATACCAAGAACCATTTGTGGCATTAGCTAAGGAATTAAAGAACAGTCTTTGTCCAGCAGTACCATTGATGCGGTAAACATCGGCTTCTAGTCCAGGGGTAAGGGTGTTGCTGATGGTGTTATCCAGGGTGATAGTTGGTGCAGCCGAGGCATCAACTAAGCGGAAACTGTAATCACCTGTGTTATCTAAATAACCATCAATGATGAGTCGGTAAGCGCCTGTTTCTGTCAGGGTGAAGGGGGCGCGATCGCTATCGGCATCACCGTTGTAGAATACCTGTTGTCCACTGGGGCTGATTAACTGGGCGTAAATGGTCGAAGTATTGTTGTTAATTAAGCCGTCGTAGTACAGGCGTTGCCCGGCTGTACCTGTAAAGGTGTATTCATCTGTTTCTCCTGGTTGGGAGATGGTGCTGGTAACGGTGTTGCTTAATGTTAGTGCTGTGGTTGTTGTTGGCGGGTTAGTGACTTTGAAACTGTAGTTGGTATTACCATTGCTGTTATTACCATCTAGCACTAACAAATATGTGCCTGTGTTGGTTAAGGTTGTTTCAAAGTCACTGCTGAGGCTAGCAGCAGTAATGTACTGATTATTTACGCCGTACAGATACCAAGAACCATTTGTGGCATTAGCTAAGGAATTAAAGAATAAACGTTGTCCGGCTGTGCCATTGATACGGTAGACATCAGCTTCTAGTCCGGGGGTGAGGTTGTTGCTAATGGTGCTATCCAGGGTGATAGTTGGTGCAGCCGAGGCATCAACTAAGCGGAAACTGTAATCGCCTGTGTTATCTAAATAACCATCAATGATGAGTCGGTAAGTGCCTGTTTCTGTCAGGGTGAAGGGGGCGCGATCGCTATCGGCATCACCGTTGTAGAATACCTGTTGTCCACTGGGGCTGATTAACTGGGCGTAAATGGTCGAAGTATTGTTGTTAATTAAGCCGTCGTAGTACAGGCGTTGCCCGGCTGTACCTGTAAAGGTGTATTCATCTGTTTCTCCTGGTTGGGAGATGGTGCTGGTAACGGTGTTGCTTAATGTTAGTGCTGTGGTTGTTGTTGGCGGGTTAGTGACTTTGAAACTGTAGTTGGTATTACCATTGCTGTTATTACCATCTAGCACTAACAAATATGTGCCTGTGTTGGTTAAGGTTGTTTCAAAGTCACTGCTGAGGCTAGAACCAGTTATGTACTGATTACCAGAATTGTACAGATACCAACTTGCGCCTGATGCAGTTGCTAAGGAATCAAAGAATAGTCTTTGCCCGGCTGTACCATTAATTCTGTAAACATCAGTTTCTAAACCCGGATTTAAGGTATTTGTAACTGTTGTTCCTAGAGTAATGGTTGGTGCTGCACTTGCGTCTAGCAAGCGGAAACTGTAGTTACCTGTGGCATTATTTGTTGATTGGATGGTGACGCGATAAGTGCCTGTCTCCGTCAGAGTGAAGGGTTGGCTATCATTGCCGTAGTAGAAGTAATTACCTAATGAAATGCCACTCGGACTCTGTAACTGAGCGTAAATACTGGTAGAACTGTTATTGAGGTTATCAAACAAGATACGTTGCCCAGGAGTACCAGTGAAGGTATAAACCTCGTTGTCTCCCGGCTCTACAAGGCTACTTGTAATAGTAGTACCTAAAGTTAAAGGGGTGGTAAGGGGACGTTTGGTAAACTCTAAGGTGAAGGGGCTGGTTAAAGCATTACCTGCACGGTCAGCAATAATACTTGGGTCAATTTTCAGTTGATAATTACCTACAGATAGCTCATTACCAGGTGAGATGACAAGGGTACGGTCAAAACTTCTTGTCAGCAAGCTACTCACCGATGTCACCACATCATCACCGCCACCTAAAACGCCATCTTTACCCAGATTAGTTAAGGTGATACCCGATAGGTTGAGTTTAGTAGTATCAATTGCTTCATCAAATCGAACGGCAATTGAGGGTATTTCTTTACGCCGTGAATCTTCGCTGGGTGTTGTGCCGAGAACTTTTGGTGCAAACTTATCTTCGCTCAAGTTCAAGGTGAGGACATTGGATAGGGCAATATTACCACCAGTATCAGTTGCCCGGACTTGTAAATCAACTGTTTTGACATCTGCTGTAATCTTAGGCGCAATAACTGATAAATCCCAAGGGAAGGAAACATCATTGCTGACTACTTGACCATTGACGAGTAACTCCACATTGCGGACTTGCACATCATCAGAGACATTTGCACGCAGGGGTATAGTGGAACCTTCTTGGACTTGGATACCTGGGGTATTGGGGTCGAGGTCAATTGCGGTGGTATTGAGGGTAATAGTTGGTGCTTGACCTTTATTATCAAAACCTAGATAGTTAATCACTTGCAAGCCGCTATTACCATCAGCGACGAAGGCAATACCAGATGCCACTGCCGCATCATAGGCAAACCCAGGTGTATCAAATACAGTCAAGAAAGCATCAGTATCTTGAGGATCAGTTGAACTGTAAACGGCTAATCCTTGACCTTCTGCGGCTACTAAAGCCAATCCTGAACCATTCAGTGTTAGACCCCTAGCGGTAAAGAACTGGTCAGCATCACTAATCAGTGTAGGACTGCTGGGATTGGATACATTGATTGTCCGTAAACCGCTACCAGCTAAGTAAGCAACCCCATTACCCACAAACAAGCCTACATCTGAAGAAGCCACATTCACATTGAGTTGACCAACAACAGCAGCAGACCCTTCCGAGGTGATATCTATGACCGAGAATGTATCAGAACCACTGACAAAAGCGTAGAGTTTAGTACCTTCACGAGCTAAACCTGTCACAGTGCCATTTCCAGGTAAGGTAAAGCTTTGCAACTGTTCACCAGTAGCCAAATCAACCGCATAAAGTACATTATTCACAGTTGCATAGGCGATACCGTCAGCCACTTCTACTTGGTTAACTGCTAAATTGAGTGTTTGTCTCAAGGTGGGAACCATACCATCCGAGACATCAACTAACTGCAACCCACCAGAGTTAGTAGCCACAGCCGCAATATTCAATTTGGCATCAACCGCCACATCGGTAGCATCACCAGAGAGATTAAGTTGACCTAATACAACTGGGTTATTGAATTGAGAAGCGTTAACAATTGCTAAACCATAGGAACCTGTGGCGATGTAAGCAGTCTGTGTTTCAGCGTTAGTTACAGAACCTTCAACTACAACAGCTTTCGCTTCACCTTGTAAAGGTAGGCTAGAGATAATGCCGGTGGGGAAGCCGCGACCATTGAGAGGGTCTAATCCTTGTTTGATTTCAGCGAAGTCATTAATACCATCCTTATCTGTATCAGATTTGTTACTGCTTGTGCCGTAAACAAACTCCACAACATCAACTAAACCATCTTTATCAGAGTCTGCAAAATTCTCATCTACTTGTACAAGGGTCAAACGGGGTAACTGATATGTAGCACTAGGATCAAGACGTGGAGTTACTACTCCATAAGAGTTAGTTAATGGGTCATAGAAACTTACAAACTGAATAGTACCATTGCGAGGAACGATTATAGTGTATTGTCCATCAGCAGTAGTTTGACCACGCACTACAAAAGTTTCACCATTTGCTCCTTGTATTTGTGCCGCGTATAAAACTCCATAAGAAGGTGCGTTTCCATATGATTCTTCAATACCAGCATTTGCTAGTTCTGACTGAAGAACAAGGTTACGCATATATGCTATAGCATCACCACCGGCAATATCATTTGCTTGCGCGGCTAATTGCTCTATTTGAGCTTGAACATCTAATGGAATAGTGGTCTGCCCATCAAGTGCGTAAGGAGAGAGAAGATTGACTATTTGGCTACCAATAGCTGCTATTTTATCTCCTTTTGCATCACCTGTAAGACTATCGCTGAGTGCATTAACAAAAGGATTTAAGCTCCTAGCAGCAGAAGTATTTGGCAAGCAATTAGGTAACTTATCACACCGATGTACATCCAGGGTAAACTGAGCCGTACAAGCTATGATGCCTACTAATCCACCAGGTACACCTGTCAATATAGTTCCAAGTAAGCCCCATGTTGCTAAACATACAGCATAATTTTCCAAGGCTACTTTAAGACATTCAACTTTAGCAGGATTAGGCTTACATCCTGGTGGTGGTGGTGGCGGTGGTGGTGGTGGACTATTGGGTGTTCCTGGCTGTGTAAAGTGCCAACCCGGTGCTAACACTCCAACACCAGGGTCAGAAACAACCGTCTTACCATCTTCACTAACGGTTCCTGTACCAATGACTATCCATTTACCTGCATCATGGTCGAACGACCAGAACAAACTCTTTTCCCCTGGCCTCAACCCATCCAAATTCGGGAACTGGATAGGTGCAGGCACATCAAAGTTAGTTGCACCACCATCAGCTTCACGATTAAATCCATTTGCACCGCCAGCTTGAATGGAAATCACCAATTTAGGATCAACTCCTGGTGGTAAAGGTGCTGGTAAACGCTGAGGATCTACAGGTATAATCGTTGCTTGGGTTGCTCTATTGCCTTGGTCATCTTGAGCAGAACCAGGATTAAATGTTACCTTGACTTCTTTCCACAACTCTGGATCAACATTGGGAAACTGCTTCTCTAAGAATGCTTGAGCAGTTTCGCCAAAACCTACTTTAGTATCTTCAGTGGTAGAAAGCTGTTGAATATCACTTTTCGCCATTGGTGGTAAGTAGACATTAAACGGCACTCCATCCATGAATAATTGAGTAGATTGTCCCGGTACACTGTGGAATGGTTTCCCTAAGCTGGCGTACTGTGAAGCTTCTGGCGCACCTGTAGCTGTTGAACCGTCAATGTAGACAAAGAACTCTGGTGCGGGGACATCTTTGAGGATGAAATAACCTTTTTCATCAGTGACTGCAAACACATCTGGCAAGGCATCAAGGCGAATTGTTACACCCTTGATAGGAATATTGGAACCATCGGGGTTTTTGTTGTAAGAGTCGTAGACATAACCCCAAACATCAGTACCTTTAATCCTGGTGATAGGAAGGGTGGTAAAGTCGGCAGTGGCTATTCCTCCTGCTTGTCCATCGCCATCACCATCAATAGCGACTCCATCACGTCCGATAATCTTACTTCCATCAACAAAAACTCGTACTTCTGTTGATGAGGGTAAGGGATTTTTGTAGAAGAAAGTAGCAAATTCTTCTGTGGAGGAAACTTTAATTTCTCCCTCGATTCTTCTACCGTTGGCAATGAGGTAGAAGTCTTCACTATTAACTGTAGTCGGATCGACTTTCTTACCAAAACGGACAATGGTTTCCCGGTTGAGTCCTACCATTGCTTCGCCATCACTGGGGGAAATTATCACAGGTGCAGCCGCGACATTAATATCAAATACTTGAGCGGCAGTAGTAGCGTTACCTGCTAAATCGGTAATACCGGAGGCAATGGTTAGTTTATAGTTACCGGAAGTGAAAGCTGCGGCTAAATTCAGTCTGACTAAGGTGGAACTGAGTTTTTGAACTGAGCTAATTGGCACTGTTTGACCATCTTGTGTGCCACCAGCAATTTTCAAACTATATTTATCTGCGGCAAAGGAGCTATCTGTTATAGCTTCGTTAAAGGTGAGTTCAATGTAGGAAACAGCAGTTGATGCGGTACTGCTAATAGTAACTGTAGGTGGTGTGGTGTCGGAATTGACAATACTAATAGTTACAGGAATGCTTGTTTGAGTGGTATTACCCGCTAAATCTACTGAGGTGATAATGAGGTTTTGTTGCCCAGATAAACCTGTTAAGTTTAAATCAGCATTAAATTGACCTTGAGTATTTACAGGCACTTCCACTTCATTCCCATTGTTGAAGCGGTAGGTTAATTTGCTAATAGTTGAACCAGTACCATCAAGGCTACCTTGTAGTTTCGCTCCTGCGGTTAATTGAGCGTTGGCTTGGGGAGTAGTTAAATTAATTTGTGGTGCAATAGTATCAACTGTGATTTGTAGTGAGGCGTTCTCACTAACATTGCCTGCAACATCAATTGCATTAACTGTTAAATTTTTCACACCATCGCTCAGTTGAGATGGGGTAATTTCCCATGTGCCATTAACAGCCGTTGTCTGACCTATTTTTGTTTGCCCATCAAATATTTGTACGAGGGAACCGGTTTCGGCTTTACCAATGATGGTAGGCTTGTTGTTCTTAGTGACGGTATCAGTGTCGTCTTTAATTTTTAACTCGGTTGGTGCTACTGGTTTGCTGCTATCGAGAGTAAATTCTAGTTTTGTTTCACTAGCATTACCAAATTTATCTTCAGCTTGCAAACTTAGTTGATAAGTACCATCTGGTAATTGTCCACCATTAATTTGTGTCAGTGTGGCTTTATCTAAGGTAAAACTACCATTTGGATTTAACTTAGATAAAACATCAACAAAGTTGCCAGAATTGAGTTTGGCTGTTAACTTAACTATTTGGCTGGTATCGCTGAGAGTGCCTTTGATATTTGGGTCTGAGGTGATGCGATCGCTCCCATTACTTCCACTATCATTAGCTAAAGTGACTCCAATTACTGGCGGTTGAGTATCACTCACCGGCGCTAACAGGTTTTGCAGAACGTAGTTACCTATAGATTTACCTGTAGCTATTCCATCTACGTTGGCTGTGTTGAAATGAATACCGCCATATACTCTACTAATACCTGCTTCATCGGCGGCGGCGGTAAAGCTGTTGAATTGGCGATAAACTCCCGGTAAGCCGAGAGAATTAACTCTAAAACTGACATTATCACCCAGCAATGATGTTAATACTGTTGCTGCTGCACCACTGAATGTACTGTGTCCCGAAATGTAATCTGGGAATGGTGGCGTTGTCAGTAATGGTGTCCAATTTGGGTCAGCAGTAGTATTAGGATTACCATCTGTATCGCCTTTTTGAATAGCTGTAATTGGTCGCCAGAAGTTGTAATGATATTTGGCATCCCAAGCAGCAATACCCGCGTCTGCAATGGAAACATCCAACAAGGCAAATAAACGAGCATTATCAATTAGGGAATTACCTTTGTTAGCTACCACATTTTGGGCTATTTGATTCCAATGCCCAGGGGGTGTAAATGTTCCTGTACCATTAGCCCAGAATAAAGCAATCTCCGTCTGTTCGGCTGTGCGAGTAGTGCTGTCTTTCTTTCCTAATTCCTTGACTTGGTTGTAATCGTCGGTATACTGCTGACTATTTAAAGCTGGTTGTCCATTGGGACGGAATTGATCCCCACTAGTCAAGGCAAAGGGCGTAACTTGTCCCCATTGAGGTAACAATGCTGGTGCAAATCCTGGGGCTGTTGGTTGCCAGTCGCCTGGGTTGGTTCCAGGTGTATAAGTAACGGTGTTATTTGCGCCATCTGTACTCCGCAAGGATAAAATACTATCGGCTACTGTTCGTCCAAATGTTACCCCCGCATCTTCTGCCGCACCATCAGTAATTTTTGCCAGAGAGGCAACAAGGGCGGTATCAAAGTAGGAGATTTGCCCCGGATATAGGTTGATTAAAACCCTGTGGGCGGCTGCTGCTGCGGCGGCTTCTGCGGATGCACCGAGGGGCGCAGTACCACTAAAATAGTAATTCTTATAAGTCTTTGTAATACTATTTATCGCATCAAACACAGCAGTTTGTGCGATCGCCATATTGCGAGTAGCAACGGGTGGGGCTGTCTTATCTGTATAAATCGCATTTAAAAGTATGGCGTTCCAATCAAGGACTACATCACCATTATCTGTATTAACTCGCTTAACTATTTCTGTAAATGTACTAGTGTTTCCTGCTTTATCTGTAGCAATGGCTGTGAAGGAGTTATCGCCTAGTTGCAACTCCACACCAGTGAATTTATATTTACCAGTGCCATCAGCAGTAATTGACTTTCCAGTTCCTTGTAGAATTACAGTGGCATTAGCTTCTGTTTGCCCAATTAAATCCACTGTGGCAAATGTTGTTTGCGAATCCCCAATAGGTGCAGAATCAAATAATGAATCTAGCATTAACCCTGGTCTTTGGGGACTAAGAGCATCTAAGGTAAAGGAATATTCAAAGTTAGCTGTATTACCTGCAATATCAGTGGCTATTAACTTTAATGTATGTGAACCATTACTTAAATCACCACCATTGATTTCTTTAATTTTGTTTTGCTCAAAAGTAAATGTATTTCCTTGCAAACTTCCTAGAACATCAACAAAATTACTGGTGAGTGTATTATCAAATCCAGCTTTAAATGAAACTATCTGGTTCAAATCATTAATACTACCAGTAATAGCTGCATCCTTGGTAATCTTATCGTTAGCGCTACTACCTGTATCGTTAGTCAGCGCCGCAGTAATAGTGGGACTATTACTATCCAATGTGAAGGTTAAATCAAAAGTGGTGGTATTATTCCATTGGTCTTTGGCAATTAAATGTAGAGTATGTTGCCCTTGAGCCAGAGGTATATTATTGTTTATTTGTGTTAATTGTTCTGGTGTTAAAGTAAAGCTCCCATCAGCAGCAATAACACCTCTAATATTAGTATATTTATTAATATTTGTATTATTTAAACCTGCTTGGATGCGGGTTATCCGGCTGGCATCTGTGACACTACCTTTAATTGTTGGGTCAGCAGTAATTTTATCGGTGTTTGTCCCACCATTTTGATTTGTATCATTAGCTAAAGATGCTGACAAAATGGGTGGAGTTTTATCTTTATTTCCAGTAATAGATAGACCTAAGCTTCTGACATCTACAATGGTAATTTTGCCATCACCGTTAAAGTCACGAGGATCATTAACTCCTACAATGGGCTTATCCCTATCCTTAAGAATAATGTCTACATCCAAATTAGATAAGCCACCATCATTATTGGCATCTCCTGCTAAAAAGCCATCTTCTATTAAAGGAATTGCAGAAGTGTTAAGGGCAATTCTATTATAATTAGGCTTAGGTGTAATTGAATCAGTCTGCATATAGACTGAATGTAGGTCAGAGAGAGTTGAGGTCTGGTCGTTATTTTGCAAGTCTTCCACAATACACCTTTCCAAAATACAAGATGTTGACATTATTTCTATTAGGAATTAGTCAACAAAAACAATTTATGAGTGATTGACTACTTAATTGATGTGTTTTAGTAGCCAGCAAGAAAAAGAGGGTGGTTAATAACCACCGCATATTTAGATGAAATCACAAGAATGAAAGCGAATGTTTTGCTAAATATTTTTTAAATACTTAAATTCGTCTTCTTGTTAATGAATGTAGCTCCTAATGCCACTAAACCTAATGCTAACCAATTAAAATTAGGTTCAGGAACTTGAGTTGAGCCGTTGTTGATCGTTATAGACGCACCTTTGGGGATGGTTGATAACAGTAGAGGGTTTCCCTGCTCATCAATGAAGCTATCATCATTAAAAGATAAGCTTAAGAGACTATTACCAGCACGAACCGCAGTAAAACTGACTGTACCAAGGATAAAACTGGCTGGTTGTGCTTTATTCAGGCTAAACTCATCATCTAAAGAAACTTGACTGAAACTGACTAATCCTCCATTGGTTTGAAAATCACTAAATGTTGTCTCTGGTGATAAGCCTACTAAATTGCCTAAAAGGCGATCGCCAAATGATAAACTCTTAAATTTGAGTAAAGAAGGGTCGAATGATAAACCAAGAGCAAAACCACTCATAGAAGGTGCTTGAAAATCACCTAATCCAGAAATTCTTACGTCAACCTCTAAAGAATCACCAACCTTAACCGTTTGAACTGCTGGTATTAATTCTAAGGATACTGCTTGAGCGGTAGGAATAACTATTGCTGGCGACAGTAAACTGCATCCTAAAGTGATACTCCAGAAGGACTTCTGCATAATCAAAAATTTCAAGATAATTATTAATAACTGAACCAGCACAATCTAGTCACTAATTCGTAATTTAGTGGCAAAATTTATGTCATTAATGATGTGTAATACCTTATCTTAATAAAGATGCGCTTTATCTTTACTGTAGAGATTACTATGCCAGTATCTAAATCAATGATTTAGCGCAAGTTATTGAAAAATCGGTAAATTAAACCTTGTCTGTCAGGGAACAAAAATATTTTTCTTAGTTAGAGGCAAATTACAACACTATTATTAACGCCACGATTAT
This sequence comes from Nostoc sp. MS1, assembly GCF_019976755.1. NCBI lineage: Bacteria > Bacillati > Cyanobacteriota > Cyanophyceae > Nostocales > Nostocaceae > Nostoc > Nostoc sp. MS1. The sequence goes on along the minus strand of NZ_AP023441.1, from coordinate 1,762,325 downwards.
TAATCTTCTATATAAGGTTGATATAAAATAAATTAAACCTACTTAGTTAGATTTACCAAAGTGATTTTAACTATAGTGTTATTACTTAACTAGGTGTAAATATACTATATATAAAATACATATTTAAGTCAATTGTTACAATAATAAATATTTGCTTTTTAGTTTATGAAATAAACAATTAAACTTTACTAAAAATTAACATCAATTTCATAATTATTTTGTTGTTAGTAACTTTTTAACTCTATATCTTTATGTCTCTGCGGTGAAAAATCATGTATGGCAGGAGATGAGTTCACTTGCCTTCTTCTCTTCTCCTTCCCTAAAGGACACTATACGAAAAGAGAGGCTCCACGTTAGCGTTAGTTAGCCTCTCTTAGAGAAGGCTTTTGCCGAGATAGCAAAGTGGATTTCGTTGCACGCAAACTAAGAGGTAAAGTCCTACTATTGTTTTTTAGCATTCAAGCTTTGAAATTTCCTAATCTATGTGACGAGGGCTATATTAAACCACTAAGACACACTGATAACACCCACAACAAAAAACAAAACCCGCTATAGCGGGTTTTATTGTATCTATAAATTTTCAAGCGAATAAGTTAGCAGTGATGGTACATATCAAATGCTCACTTAGCATTAAGCTTGATTCTTTTCCTCTCGCTCAATTTCCGCCTGAATTTTGGCTAATTCTTCAGGGGAAAGTTCATCTAGCCGTTTTTGGAAGAAGGCTTGCTCATAGTCTTCCCGTTGTTGATGGTAGGTCATACTGTTTCCCACCGCACGTAAGACATAGGTTGCTAACCAGCCAATCAATCCGATGACTAGTACGACTTGGCTCCAAATACCAGCTTGTTGACCATCTAAACCGAATACTTGGAATCCTAGATATGCCAAACCACCGACAATAAAAATTCCCAAGCCAATGCCAATAGCATCAATACGTCGCATGAGATTATGACCTACCAATCTTAATTAAACTTCGATTTTACGTGGACGGGGGCGCAGGTTGATAAATGGCGATAAAACCAATAGCCCTGGAAAAAACAGGAACACCAGAAAATACATAAAGGTGCGCTCAAATGAGCTAACCACATACCAGCGCGCGTTCAAGTAAAACAGTAAAGCGACTGGCACAACTAATAAATAGGCTCCGGCTAAAGCCAGATATAGCAGGGGTACAATCATAAATCCTTTGTTTTGGGTGGATTAGATTAATTGGTGCATCTGTTTTCCATCATAGGCTGAACTGGAAGCCAGAAGGAAGCTTAACTATTGAGCTTTTAAATGAGTCCAGAAAAAATTCCTGATTCTTGCTGACCAAAATTAGAAAATAATGCTACAATGGCGAAGCCAGTAAACAAGCGCTGCTCTTGTCAGGCAAGATTGAAGATGCTAACCTTAGCTAGTCCAAGGAAGCAAAAGTAACTCTTAGCTAGAAAAAGCAAATCTCTGAGTTAAGATAAAAATCTTTCAATCTGTTGGACAAAATGCGCAATTAGTGGTGGAATAGATGAGGGGGTATTTGCTACCTCCAAAAAATAACAAAACCCCAACAAAATGGGGGGGTGTGGCGGAATGGCAGACGCTACGGACTTAAATAAATTGAGCCTTAAAGAAGAAATTCTTTAAGTGGATGCTCTCAAACTCAGGGAAACCTAAATCTGTTCACAGACACGGCAATCCTGAGCCAAGCCCAAGATAATTGGGAAGGTGCAGAGACTCGACGGGAGCTACCCTAACGTCAAGACGAGGGTAAAGAGAGAGTCCAATTCTCAAAGCCATTAGGCAGTAGCGAAAGCTGCGGGAGAATGAAAATCCGTTGACCTTAAACGGTCGTGAGGGTTCAAGTCCCTCCACCCCCATTGATATTAAAGGTATAGACTGATAGTTATTTGTGACTTTACCCATAACTTTGCCGCAACGGCAAGCTTATGGTTCCAATAAAGGGCGGCAAGGTTATGGGTTCTTGTAAGATTTTGGTGATGATGAAAGGTTATGCACTTTAAGGCAGCTATGCTGGAGGCAGAAGGCAGAAGGTTTTAAGACGTTTTGTTATCCTCATTGGGACTTGTGACCTTTTGGGGGCGATCGCAAAAAGCTTTGTTGTGATGCAGATGTTCTATAATCCAAGCAGAGCTTCAATTGTGGGAATTTTTTCTTCCTCCTTCCTTCTGCCTTGTCCCAACCAAGATTACCAAAAGTGATACTGTTGGCGAATGTAATACATCTTTGTATCTGAAAGTATTACGCAACCTCAAACCTTCGATCTATGGTTGCGGTTTTTAGTTGGATGCCTAAGCCAGAAAGTCACCTCTCTGGCTCAGGCATCCATTTAGTTGTAAAACTTTTGTTTATCCGTTTGTAACACTTTCGCCAACAGTTTTCATGAACTGCGTACACCAGCACATATAGAAATCTATTTCCAAGTCAGTATCAGACGGCGGCCACCCTGAAAGACAAGGAGTCGGAATTGTTTAAATCTGGTCAGGAAAAGCGTTTTATGCTGTTGGGAGCAGTAGGAGAAAAAGCTACCAAGGGAGGAACAGGGCTGATGCTTTCCCTTGTGGAGTTTGACCGAGAAAAAGCGATCGCTTCCTTAGTTGAAGGTAAGCCTGTTATTCCTGTGTGGTTGGATGTGATTTATGCTCAGTTAGCTAAAAGAATGCAGGGGCAAAATTAGAAGTTATCACACGATAGAGTGCAAAAACAAACGGGGATTTTATAGCTTGTATTAGAAAAACCTACATTTCAGACAAACTACTACTAAACAGTTTTTACAACATAAGACAAAACTTTACTTAAAATGCAGAATTTTTCCTGTTTGTAGTGATAGAGATTCAGCAAGCAATGTTAGGTTCAACAAGCTATGAAACGCAACTTTTCTATTTGGCAAATTACTTTACCACTTTGCGGAGTGTTGATATTTGCTTTAGGCTATCTCACTACGATTTATATGATAAACGGTCGATACTTTTTTCATCTAGAAGTTAGTCTAAAAGGAGTCAATGTTACTACTGATGTAGACAAAAGAGAAAGCAGATTAACAGGAGATACCCATCAAATAGAAGAAGATAAACAAATCGAAAAACTCAAGCCAGACTATAAATAACTAGATTAAATGAACCCCATTCATAAAAGTATGAATGGGGTTTGTAAGTTGTTAAAAGCAATTTAATTTTTTATAGTTCTGCTATTAGTAGTTACCAAATAGTTTCTATTTTTAATTTTTGACTCTCATGCTCCAATTTAAATATTTTATTTCATTGACCAATAGCACAAAATCCAGCCCAATAAAATGGTAACTGAAATACTTGAAAATTATTAGGCAATTGATGAAGACGTTGGCTTATAGCAATTCTCAGTTTTGGATTAAGCGGTAACTGCTTATATTCTATCCATTGTTCTAATTCAGTTTTTGTGATATTTCTTAACCAGAGTTGGGCTTGGTTAAGTGCATAAGCTACTGATGTGTGATTTTGCAGATTATTGTAAAACTTAATCATTAAGAGTGCCGTAGAAAAATCTTGTACTGACCAGAGGGTGCTAACCACGCTGGAACTGCCCGCAACTAAAAAGCCACTTGGCAAGCCAATATACTCATCACTGAGGCTGGTAAAGTCTGTCAACCCAGTTTCACAAGCTGAAAGAGTGACTAGCCTACATTGACTAAGATTGAGGTTAAATATATCCTTCAAAGTAAGAACCTATCCCACTAATACCAGCAATATGATAATCTGCTGTTGAAAACGGTAAGTTGTATCAGGGTATGGCGGGGAAATTTGAAGGGTTAAGTGATATGGAGTGGAAGTTGTTTGAAGATATATTCCCCAAGGAACCAGAAAACAGAGGAAGGGGAATGCCTCATGCACCATTTCGTCATGTACTGAACACGTTATTGTATATATTGATAACAGGATGCCGTTGGTGTGATGCTCCCACAGGAGAAATCTGGGCATCAAAAAGTGCAGCGCACAGATGGTTGCAACGTTGGGAAACGGACGGAACTTTGGAAAGTTTACAAGCAAGGATACTAGGAATTGCAGAGGAAAGAAGCCTAATCAACTGGAATTACGGTGCTGTTGATGGGTCTTTTTCCCCCTGGCAAAGGTGGCGGTGAAGGCGTTAAGTACGGTCATAAAGGTAAGGGAATTTTAATACACACCTTAACTGATGGTAATGGTATGCCCTTGGCTAATCGCACAACTCCAGCCAACGGTAGTGAAACAGATCAAGTGATACCACTGTTAGATAGTGTCAAAGTTAAAACGAATAGACCCGGTAGACCTCGTAAACGTGTTAAAGTTCTGGCTGCTGACAAAGGCTATGATTCCAAGGACAAACGGGCTGCATTGCGTAAACGTGGAATCAGACCTCAATTGCCGCGCGCGTGTTTGGAAGAATCGAAAAAATCGGGGTAGACCAATTAAAATTTCTGTTCCGCGTTTTCAACAAGAGCGCTGTTTTGCTTGGTTTCAAAGAAAATATCGCCGACTCGTTGTTCGGTGGGAAAGAATTTCTGCCTGCTTCAACGGTTTTCTTTCTCTTGCGACAATTCACATCTGGATTAACAGAATTTTATTCGTGGGATAGGTTCAAGGAAATGTGACTCTTCTAAATTAATTATTTTTTCCCCTTCTTGTGAAAGAATATCACTTATGGCATTAATCTGGTTAATTGATGATGTTGAATTTGTCTCATCTGCCAAAACTAAAGCAGACTTTAGGGGTGATTCAAAGTTAAAGTAGCCGTGACAGGAGAAGTGGACATAATTTACTTGTTGTAGTTGTGTTGCTGCTTCATATATAGCATTTTTGGTGGCTTGTTTTTTTGTTAATACTTGATATGAAGGGAAGTAAGATAATATTGTTTCTACTTCCAAATCTGTGAAATCAAGGTCTTCTGTAGGGTTTTGAATCGCAAACAGAGATTGAAAATCAGGACGTTGACGCTGTTGTACTTGTTGCAGAAGTTGACAACTAGGTGCATAACTCACACCAGCAGGAAATAAATCTAGAAGACAAGGCGAATCTTGATACTTTTGACTTGTTACTGGGAGTGCATGAAGCGGAAATAAATGCAAGAACCGATGGGGAATAAAGATGAGTTTATCAAAGTTCTTTGGTATCTGGGTTAATATTTCATCAATAACTAATCATTGTGTAGACACAAAAAATAATCTCCCACCATTTCTCAATATGTTGAAAATTTGTAAATCTGTAGTCTGTCCAGCCCAGTTCCTGTTTACACTGCCAAAAACCATATTCTACCCAAGTTCTTAACCCATATAAGTCGCCTAAAATTTTCTTGAGGTTCCCTGAAAGATTAGTCATGACAAATGAAGTAGAATTTTCTGGCATAGTTTCTGGATCAGTTGTTATTTCCCAGTAAGTTATGGCTCCTTTTTTACCATAAACTATTTCTCTAATATATCTAGTTTCTGATTTTTGGTTACTAAATGTTCTTTCAAATTTGCACCACTTATTCGCCCTAACGCTCTGCCCTGCTGGCAGCCAGACTCCATGATTACTTCTGATTGATACCACATAACCTAAGCCATATTCAGCCAGTTTTCTAATAAATTGGCTACTTTCACCATACAAACTATCAGCCAATACTAATTCAATATTGAAATCTAATTCCATTAACTCTGTAATTATTTCTGATGCTAACTCTATTTTAGTTTTATATTTATCTGAATCCTTTAGTGTTCCTTTTGGTTTAAATACTTTGAAAATTAATGGGAAAGTTATGTTGGCATAAACTCCATAAGCGTTAACTGAAACTATCCCTTTATCTACTTTTCCCACACTTCCTAAATATTGTCTAGCTACATAATCTGTCTTTTTACCTTTTTTTCTGTCTCCGGTTTCATCTATTACTACCGTAATTGTCTGACCATTTAATGCTCTTTTTATTTTCTTTAATCTTCGGCTCTTCAACTCATTTACTGACCAGTATGAATTGGCTATAAAATGATGTAATGATTGGGCTGAGTTTATACTGACTACTTTTGCTATCTCTGGTAATGATTTTCTTTTGATTGGTGAAATTATGCCTAAGTGTAAATATTTGAAACATTCATAATTTCTTACTTCTTTGAACAGGTCTTTGTACTCTGCACAATATTCATCTACGAGCGCAACTGTTGGCTGCGCATCTCTTGCCAAATGTTTCAGGATTTGTAATTCTACATCCATTGCCCTGCTTTCCTTCCAGAGTTTTTTCTTTTCATCCTTTTATTTAGAATACTCGGAAAGTGACAGAAGAGGGTTATTCCTAAATTATCCAGTTGCCTTTGAACAGCTTCAATAAAGTTAATAGAGTCTTGAAACCCTTTAATTATCACTAATCTGGAATAGACACTTTCTGAAGAAACTAATGGTTTGTAGTCGGGAATATCTAGCTGATAAAAATTTTGACCTATATGGAAAGCTTGACCCGCTAAATAAGGATAAATTAAAGGAATTTGTTGATGATTAATCCGAATTTTTAGACGGGATTGAAGGGTGAGTTCAATCAAATTGTTCCTGGTCGGTATTCCAGCAATAGGATGAATCCCAATAGACTCTAATTTGTGAAGGCTAGGACAAATTCTGGACAAAGCACTATAGATCATATAACCATTATCAAGAGGAATTGGTTCGCCTCTTAGCTTAAACGTTAAGTCTACATATTCCTCACTTTGAAGTAATATGGCTGTCATAGATGGAAATTGCCAGAAAAATTTAAAGATGCAAGAGTTTGTTTAATACATCAATATTCTCTTGTGCAAAATTGCCCTCATTGTCATCACCAACTACTTTGGTTAGACTGGCAATCCAGTTTAGGTTATTATTCGCAATGTTCTCACTGGTTAGGAAAATATTATACTACTTCAGTAGTTAAAGCTGATTAGTAAATAAAATCTTAAGGAGACTCAACTTATGACTAGGTTGAAGTTTCAGCGAATAAGCGCTGTATTAACTCAAATTTCCGAAACCCTTACAAAGTAAGTATTTTACTTTAGTTCACAAATTAGCTCTTACTGACACAAGACTGATAGTTGAAAGTTTCTATCGCATACCAGAATAAACCGCTTCTGCTCAATCCTAAAACATTCAATGCTTTCCTACTTTCGATGCTTGATTGGACTCACGGCAAGCTTATCCTTCCATTTCGGACTAACGGCAAAGTTATGCTTCCAAAGTGTCAATTTCATCCAGAATTAGCTGACGCAAGAATAAGGGTTATAGTGTTGTTGACGGCAAAGTTATGGTTCCAGTAGCGGCAAAGTTATGGGTAAAGTCACAGAAGAGTAAGCGGTTTCACTTAATTGTTTGTAGTGAGTGATCCCAGTCCCCAGTCGCCAATACCCCAGCAATAGCAAACACAGGCAAGGATGGTATATTCGCGCTATAAAAAGAATAATGATGAGTAAAAAGCGACGAAATAACCTGCGCCAATCACTGGCTGTTTTTCGCTATAGCGGCAGAGCGATAAACTTGGTGTGGACTACTAGCCGCACTATGACTATTATTCTGGCTACTCTAACTCTAGTAGCTGGGCTGTTACCTGCGGCGATCGCCTATATCGGCAAGTTAATTGTGGATGCGGTAGTTACGTCATCACAGGTTAACTCAGGTGGTAATGGTGTTGTCAATATTTACCAACCATTATTTTATGTGGGCTTGGAAGCGATCGCAGTAGCTTTACTAGCAGGTAGTCAAAGAGGGTTGACTATTTGCCAATCTTTATTGCGGGTGTTACTTGGTCAACGAGTCAATGTCCTGATTTTAGAAAAAGCTTTAACCTTGGATTTGACTCATTTTGAAAATTCAGAGTTTTATGACAAAATTACCAACGCCCGACGAGAAGCTTCAATACGTCCTCTTTCTTTAGTTAACCGCACCTTTGGTTTAGTACAGAATGCCCTGTCATTGGTGACTTACGGCGTTTTGCTAGTAAATTTCTCACTATGGGCTGTGTTGGTGTTAATTTTGGCAGCTATGCCTGCATTTATATCCGAAACTAGATTTGCTGGTGAAGCCTTTCGTTTATTTAGTTGGCGTGCGCCAGAAACCCGTCAGCAGCATTATATTGAGAACTTACTTGGTAGAGAAGATTTCGTGACGGAAGTCAAACTCTATCAACTAGGCCAGATGCTGTTGGGCAGATACCACAATGTATTTAATCAACTATATGGCGAAGACAGAGATTTAACTGTACGCCGGGGAATGTGGGGATATCTGCTAAGTTTGGTGAGTACGGCTGCCTTTTATGTTGCCTACGCCTGGATAGTGCTAGAAACGGTTTTGGGTGAGATTTCTTTGGGCGATATGACGATGTATATTACCGTCTTTCGTCAAGGACAGTCTACCTTTGCTAACGCCCTCACTTCCATTGGTGGGATGTATGAAGATAACTTGTATCTTTCTAACCTGTATGAGTTTTTAGAAGAGAAAGTCACTCAACCTTGGGGGAACGCCACTAGAGGTACCAAGCCCCAAGATGGTGTTCGGTTTGAAAATGTCTCTTTTACTTATCCTGGTAGTTCTAAAACCGCGTTACGCAATATATCCCTGCATTTAAAACCTGGGGAAAAACTGGCAATTGTGGGTGAGAATGGTTCTGGCAAAACTACTTTAATAAAACTACTTACCAGACTTTACACACCAGACTCAGGCAGGATTTTATTAGATGGGGTGGACTTGCAAGAATGGAATGTAGACGCATTACGCCGTCGCATTGGGGTAATTTTTCAAAACTTTGTCCGCTACCAGTTTACAGTGGGCGAAAATATTGGTGTGGGTGATGTGGAGAATTTAGGCGATACCAACCGTTGGCAAGTAGCAGCCGAGAAAGGTCTAGCACAACAGTTTATTGAAAAATTACCTGCAAGTTTTCAGACGCAGTTGGGACGTTGGTTTAAGGGAGGGCAGGAATTATCAGGGGGACAATGGCAAAAAATCGCTCTAGCCCGTGCTTTTATGCGGACTCAGGCTGATATTTTGGTCTTAGATGAACCGACATCAGCCATAGATGCTCAAGCTGAGTATGAGATTTTTAACCATTTTCGCACCGTAACTCAAAATCAAATGGTATTCTTGATTTCCCATCGCTTTTCGACTGTGAGGATGGCTGACAAAATTTTAGTGGTTGAAAATGGAGAAGTGGTAGAACAGGGAACTCATGAGGAGTTACTTGCCGATGGTGGACTTTATGCCAGGCTGTTTTTGTTACAGGCTGCGGGTTATCAATAAGGAGGGGATTTTTTTCTCAACGCAGAGGAACGCGGAGGTAGGCGCAGAGGAACGCGGAGAAGACTTTGCATCCCTCTACGTTAAAAAAATGATTAGCGGTACTTACCTATGAAACTAATTTCTGAACCATCAATTCCTGTAAAAATTCAGAAGATGAAGGAAAGGGTGCGATGGAAGCATCCGAGTCTTGTGCAGCGAGGAATTGACCAAACTAGTCTGGTAATAGACGATGGCCGGGATGATGACCCAGAATTTTCGTTTATGGTCATTGGTGATAGTGGTACAAAGCCACATTACGGACAGCATCCCCAAAGAAAAGTCGCAGAAATGATGTTGGCACATAAGGATGAGTGCCGTTTTGTACTACACACTGGCGATGTGATTTATGTTGTAGGTTCCCATGAGTATTACCCGACCAGTTTTATCGAACCTTACCGGGAATTTTTGATTGGTGGTGAGAATCATGAGCATATTGCTTACGATCGCATGATTTTTAATCTACCGTTTTTACCAGTCCCAGGCAATCACGACTATTATGATGTGCCTAAGATGTATCGCTGGTTAACTGGTAGCACCTTACGGTTACGGCGGATGCTACGTTACAAGGATTTTGAAATTGGTTGGCATGGTTCTAATCAAGGTGATGCTTATGCTAGAGCTTTTATTGATTATCTCGCTGCGATCGCCCCAGAAAATTTACCGCGTTATTTAGATTTACACTACACTGGTAAAACTGATAATGGTCGTTGTCTGCGTTATTTGCCAGGAATTTTTACCCGTGTACCCAACCGTTATTACAGTTTCCGTTACGGTGGGATTGATTTTTTTGCCCTTGATTCTAATACTTGGAATGAACCCTCGCCTTTACCCACAACCCAAGCTGGAGATATTTACCGTCGGGAGTTGCAAAAGCGTCGCCAAGAAATAGACACCGAAGAAGTACAGATTTTAGCCCAGTGCGATCGCCTAAATCCAGACAAACCCGATGATGCTGAACAACTCGACGACCTCAGCGCCAAGTTAGACCAAATCAATGAAGTAAAAATTGACATTGAAAAACAACTCGCATCCCACAACACGCTAAACATCGACTTTGAACAACTAGACTGGTTACGCCAGCGATTAATTGAATCTTGGAACACCAAGGAAGTTAGAGGAAGAATCCTCTTTTTCCACCATCCCCCCTACGTGACAGAGGCGACTAAGTGGAGTCAGGCGCAAACATTAGCCGTGCGTCACCGCTTGCGTTGGGTACTCGACCAAGTTGCAGAAACTCTTGGTTCTTTAGTTAAAGAACGCCCCATTGTGGATGTAATTTTTAACGGTCATGCCCACTGTTTAGAACATCTTTGCACAGTTGATACAGGCTATGCCGACTCCCACATCAATTGTATTATTTCTGGTGGTAGCGGTCGCCGTCCTCGTCGCCAACGCTCCGAAGGGACGGAATTAATGGAAATTTTTGATGATTTTAATAGCCGTTCTCTGCGGAAAGTTGCAGACTCAATACTATATGTAGGACGTAGTGAACAAAATTTCCAAAAGCGACTAGCTTATTCTGGTGTGCGAGTTGATGTTAAAGATGGTCATTCACCTAAGTTTATTGTCAGACCTTTGGTAGCAGAAAGAGTTGGGGAAGAATGGGGTCAGCGTGAATTAAAAAGTTTTGTAATTTAAGAAGGGAACAACATTTTTAGGGTGTGGTGATGATTTATAGAGTGTGGCATTTTTTAGCAATTGTTGGCTTAATTATCGGGTGTTGGCTGGTGGATACTGCTGCTACCACAGCGAGTCCTTCATCTGTGTACGAACAACGCGCTATTCATAGTCCCGATGGTATTGGTAAATATTACATGGGGCGGGAAATTGCCAAATTCATGGGACATACAGGTGCAGGTTGGTTAGAAAGACCCAGCCGGGAAGTTGAGGAACAGCCGAGTAAGTTAATTAACAGCCTCAATTTAAAATCAGATGATGTTGTAGCAGATATAGGTGCAGGAACAGGTTACATTAGCTTACAAATTGCACCTTTGCTGACAGATGGAAAAGTATTTGCTGTAGATATTCAGCCGGAAATGTTGGAAATTTTAGAGTTTTTCACACAAGAGAAGAATATCACCAATGTTGAGCCTATTTTGGCAACACCAGATAATCCTCACCTTCTACCAGCAAGTGTAGATTTAGCGTTGATGGTTGATGCTTACCATGAGTTTGAATATCCCCAAGAAGTCATGCAGGGGATTGTCAAAGCACTCAAACCAGGTGGTAGGGTAGCATTAGTGGAGTACAGAGGCGAAAATCCTTTTATTATGATTAAGCGTCTGCACAAGATGACGCAAAAACAAGTCAAGGAAGAAATGGCGACTGTTGGGTTAACGTGGCGAGAAACTAAAAATATATTACCTCAACAGCATTTAATGATATTTGAAAAATCCCATTTATAAGGTAGCAATGCACATCCTATTAACTCTGTACCTCTGTAACTTCGTGGTTAAATATATCCTTCTTCTGGCACTCTCCGAAAACATTTACTATTTCTAAATCCTATAGCTTTTGTACAGCAAGCGAAACGATATTGAACATTATTGATTTCCGATCAAAAACCGAGTCAGGAAATCAGTTGGTACTATCGAAAATTTTCGGGACAGAGTTGATACAGCTATTCAATAGACCTCTTGCAAAAGTCCCAAATACCTGGGACAAATAAGTGAGAGTTGGGTAGCATTAATGACATATAAATAAGTAAAAAGCTTAAAGCCAGAAGACTTTAAACGCTGGTGTGGAATTTTATTTTTACTTTATAAATAGCCTCTTCAGCCTCCCGCATCTGAACAGGGAAGCAGGCTTCTTTCTCTTCTTGATACGTGTTGTTAAGTAGAGTCCCATTAGAGATAAAGCACCTAAGTCAGAGGGTTCTGGAACCCTCCTTTTTCTGCCAAACGCAGTTATCCGACCCGTTGCTTCTTCTTTATTAGCTCCTACTTCGCCAATATATAAATATAGTGGTTCTTGTTTAAGGCTAGAGATTGTTTTGGTAAGGTTAAATAAAAGTTCCCCCTTATCACCAAGGCTTATAAATCCTCTGGCTCTTGCATCAGTTGTGGCAAAGGCATCGAAATTATCTAATGTGGCAATATTGTTATCTACACAGATAGTACCACCACATTTTTTAGAGCCGAATAAATAGTCGCCTCGAAATAAAGGACTGAACTTTGAATTGCCAGGATCACGCTTTTGTCCTGGTGTAAAAATAGTACCTGCTGGAGTGAAATCAAATACGTCTAATCCTCCTGGAAGTGTTTTGATCTGTTCAAGATCAGTAATCAACTGCTTACTGATTTTGATTGCATCTAAATCAAAACCACTAAACTTACCTGGAGAACCTCCACGTAGATTTATGTCACTGATTTTAATAGCAGTAATATCATAATCAGTTGGTAGACTGGCTATATAAATAGCGGTTCCGGCTTTATTTTCTAAATTCAAATTAATTACTTCTTGTCCTTTCAATTTCAAGCGTGTAAAGGTAAGGTCAAGGGTTGCGGCTGTAGCTTTTTGAAGTGGTAGCAAGTTAATTGCTCCACAAGACAGACTCAAAACGCAGAACTGAACAGTAGGTAAAACACTTAGCCTTTTCATGAGTTCTTATTATTATTTTTTAATATGTAAGTACTTTTACCACCTTAGATAAAGTAGTTTAGTTAATAAGCTGTTATGATTTTAGTGAATATCAATCAATAATCATGTTAGTAGACAGTCCATTATTAACACAAAAAGATTGACTAGTTAAGTCCGCAACCGTGTAATTATTGTTAAATTACTATGATGCTGTTTATTATTTACAATAAATTTACCAATCTTTTATATTTTTTGATAATTTCATATCATGTCCGCTTAAACACTTACCAAATTGTGAGGGTTGGTAATGGGTTATGAGTAATTGGTAATAGTAAAAGACAATTACCAACTAAACCAACCATATTGTAAGTAACTAATCAAATTTGGTATCAATTAGGATTCTGTACTTTTACCAAAAAAATAGGCAATCTTCAGTGAAGAAGATGCCTGCTAATAAAAATAAGTTCCTTAAGTACGTAACTGTAATTACGGTGTTTTTTGTAAATCAGGTCTTTCTTCTGGAACGATCGCATTTTCTACTGGGCATACTTGTAGACAGATACCACAATCAATACAAGTAGAGAAATCAATCCAGTACCAGTCAGTTCCCTTAGCATTTTTACCAGGCCCGTCATGAATACAAGCTACTGGACAAGCATCTACGCAGTCAGCAACACCTTCACAAACATCAGTAACAATAGTGTGTGGCATATTCCCTCTCTTTAGTCATTAGTCATTAGTCATTAGTCAACAGTCAACAGTCAAAAGATTTTTTAACTATGGACTATGGACTATGGACTATGGACTTACCTTTTCAATTATTGGTGATCCGTCGGCTTTAATCCAAGCGATCTGGGCAATACCGCGATCGCGAGCGTATTGTTGAATGGCTGGCTTATCTTTACCGCCTAAGTCTATTTCTACTCTAACTAACTCAGCAGATTCACGTAGCTTTTGTGCGTAGGCTAAGGCTGCACTATGGGCTTTTGGTGTTTCTGGGACAACTAACCAATCACTGGCCGGAGTTTGGTGTGGTAATTGCTGAGTAGATAACAGAACTTGATATAAATCTTCGATGTTGAGGACAAATCCAATCCCTGGAATATTTTCTCCTTGGGGATGATACAGCCCTAAAAGTTGGTCGTAACGTCCACCACGCCCTAAAGTTCTGGCTTGTGCATCGGTACTGCTAACAATTTCAAAGACAATACCCGTGTAGTAGTCTATGGTTTGAATCAGGCTCAGGTCAAGGATTACGGGAAATTGACCCCCAGATTCTAATAACTCTACTAAAGATTTGAGATTGTTGACCGCTTCTTGTTGTTCTGCGTCTAAATTTAAGCTACTGACTTTCTGCAATACATCGGCGCTGTTTCCGCGCAAATCTAGCATAATTCTGGCACGTTCGCGCAGTTCGTCAGTTAAAGGCAGAGTATCTATAGTAATGCGATCAAGATGAGCGATCGCACTGCGAACTTTGGCACGTATATTTACAGGGAAAGCATTCAAAAGCGATCGCGTGATTCCTGCTTCACCTAAAATTAAATGCCAATCCTGCAAACCTAGTGCTGTCAAGCAATTACCCACTAACAGCAAAACTTCTGCATTAGCCAACAGTCCACCAACACCCAATAATTCCACGCCAGCTTGATAAAACTCTTGTTGGCGATTATGGCGATTTTCCCAGATGCGGCGGAAGACGTTGGCATTATAGTACAGGCGCTGCGGATAAGTAACATTTGCCATGCGTGTAACAACAGCACGAGCAATAGAAGCTGTCAACTCTGGACGCAGCCCTAATTCTTCATCCTCTGAATTTTGCAGTTGAATTACCATCTGACGTTGAATTGCTTCACCCGCCATCAAAGTATCCATACGTTCCAATGTTGAGGTGATGATTCTGTGATAACCCCAACGGTGAAACACTTGTTGTAACTTATCTTCAATCCAGCGTTTTTGAGCAACATCTAAGGGTAATAAATCCCTTGCTCCCGCTGCTGGTTGATACACCATTAATCCTCCGTTTTGTGATTCCCACGCTGATGTACACGCGACTAGAAAGATTTGCCTCAAGTACCTTGTGGTTGCTAATAATCAGCTGGTGTATCATACCATTTTGAAGGTTATACCAATTTTGGATTTTAGATTTTAGATTGAGGATGGAAAACCTTTGATTCATGGTCTATTTCAGTAGTTTGAATCAAAACAATCTATCCAATTTGGTTTAAGAACCTGCGGCTATCCTGTAATAGCACTTAGCTTGAATAACTAACTACTTTTTCTTACCACCAAACAACCCACCGAACAAACCACCTCCAGATTTCTCTGGCTGTTTATTGCTATTATTGGCAGATGTATTGGCATTAGAACTACTAGGTTGTTGACCTAGAGCCTTATCTATTTTAGGTTTCCACGCTAACGCTGTTTTATCTTGAGGATCTAACTTGAGTGCATTATCAAAATGAATTTTGGCCATTTTCAGTTTATTTTGCTTGAGATAAACAAAGGCCAACAAACTATGACAACGGCTACTCTTAGGTGCTATTTTCAGCGCGTCTTTTAACTCTACTTCGGCTGGGGAAAATTGATTTTTGTCAATCAAAGTTTGAGCGCGGCGTAGATACTGTTCAATAGATGAGTCTTCTTTAGGAGGTTCTGGTGGAGGTGGTGACGCATCCTTTGTTGGGGTGGAAGTAGGGTTAACCAAAGGTTTAGCGGCTGGTGCAGCAAAAGTTTTCCCAGCCGTCCGCATTAAGTAAACCAAATTTAACTCGCTGATTTGAGAAATGACAGTAATCACCTCTTTGAGCGAACTATACTGAGTTTCTGCAATTTTGGCGATCGCACTTTTATAAAGTAGATCAACATTGGGCGCTGATGCTAGCTGTTTGCCTAAATCAGTAGTCAGTTCTATCGAAGCCGATTCTTGTAATAAGCGCTTACCTATTTGCGATAACACTATGATGTACTCAGAACGAGTTCTTTCTGCTGATAGTGTCTCGTAAGCTGGGTTAACCAACTTGGATAATAGTTCGCTGGCTAATTTTTTTTCTGTCTCGGTGGTGATAGCACTGCTATCGGGGTGTAAGTGACGAGCAATTTTCAGATATCGCTTGCGGATTTCTTTGACATCCGCGTCAACACTTACACACAAGATTGCGTGATGGTCTATGAAATCGTATCGAAATAATCCACGATCTATTCTGAGAGACATATAGCGGTTTTGCACCAAGAGAGCCGTAAGATTTTTTCTAGTTTACTGCGCTTGATCGGGTAAACGTCAGTGGTTTATAGAAAATATTTGCTACTCTTTGTGAATCTTTAATTTATTGGGGAGGCAGAAGGAAAACCTCCAATCTCCCAATATGAGAAGGGAGATAACAAAACAACTAATTTATTTTATCAGTAATTTCTCGTAGATACTACGTAAGTAAATCAGAGCTACAGATTATAACGAATTACTCCCAAGCTGACAGGGGTGGCGTTTGCATCAATGCCTGACTTAAATTGTTATGAAGATAACCATTAGTTGCCAGAATCCTACCAGACTCAATTTTTAAAGGAGTCCCATCATAAGCAGTAACTTTACCGCCTGCTTCTTGTAACAAAATGACCCCAGCGACGACATCCCAAGGCGCTATTCCTCTTTCCCAATAACCATCGACTCGCCCACAAGCCACATGAGCTAAATCTAAGGCTGCTGAACCGCTACGCCTCACGCCTTGGGTGAGATGGGTAAGATGACAAAATTCTGCATAGTTATTATCTGATGTTTCGCGGCGATCGTAGGCGAATCCAGTTACTAATAAGCTTTTGTTTAATGCCGATGTATTGGAAACTTTAATAGGATGACGGTTGCGTGTCGCACCTAAACTAGCCGCCGCACGGAATAATTCATCATGAAAGGGGTCGTAAATTGCCCCTACTTGGGGAACACCATTAATTAATAACCCAATAGATACGCAAAAAGCAGGGTATTGGTGAGCATAATTAGTCGTCCCATCAAGGGGATCTATCGCCCAAAGATATTCATTATCTTGATTTCCCAGTTTCCCCGACTCCTCAGCCAGAATTGAGTGTTGAGGAAAGTGACGACGCAAAACTTCTAAAATTACTGCTTCCGAAGCTTTATCGGCGGCGGTAACTAAATCACCGGGACGACCTTTTTCTGTAACTGCGTCTTCTACCTTACCTAAGTAACCCTGTAAAACCGCACCCGCAGCTAGAGCTGCTTCTGTCGCAATGTCGAGAAAAATTTGTAGGTTAGTCATTGGTCATTAGTCATTAGTGAGCTAGCGAGGTCATGGGGGAAACCCCCATGAGCGACTAGCGAACCCGTAAGAGTCCATAGTCATTAGTCCATAGTCCATAGTCAGTAGTCAATAGTGATTTTTTTTATCTTGGTTTCTCAACAGATGTGAGTGCAGACAAATTCAATTACGTTGGTGAGTCCTTGCTGAGTTTTTAAGTTGGTAAAAATGAAGGGTTTATCACCACGCATTTTTTTTGCGTCTCTTTCCATGACGTTTAAATCTGCACCAACGTAAGGTGCAAGGTCAGTTTTATTGATTACTAATAAATCGGATTTGGTAATTCCTGGGCCGCCTTTACGGGGGATTTTATCACCTGCGGCAACATCAATTACATAAATTGTTAAATCTACTAATTCAGGACTAAAGGTAGCGGCTAAATTATCTCCACCACTCTCTAAAAAGACTAAATCTAAATCGGTAAAACGTTGTTCTAGCTGTTCGATTGCTGCCAAATTCATCGAAGCATCTTCTCGAATTGCCGTGTGTGGACAACCGCCAGTTTCTACACCTAAAATGCGATCGCTAGTCAAAGCTTGAGAACGTACCAAAAATTGAGCGTCTTCTTGAGTATATATATCATTTGTCACCACCGCCAATTTATAGCGATCGCGCAACGCTTTACACAAAGCATCGACTAAAGCCGTTTTCCCTGAACCAACTGGGCCAGCTACCCCAACACGAAAAGCGTTCATATGTTCTTTGCAAATAGTTCTTAAGTCAAGCACCTCTAACGGCGCTTGCCTTTTGTAAAGATAAAGTAAAAACAATAAAATTAATTCACTTTATTGCCTCTAATAAGAAAACCGTTTATAATTTTTTATCTTTGCTGTTGTAATTTCATTCTGTACTTAACTATCATTTTTTTGTCTAAAAATATCTAACAACTCTTCCTTAGTCATGTTTTCTGGGGAAGGATAGATTTTAGTATGAGGGCTACGGCGTTTAAGAAATAATTCTCTGATTGCTTCATCATCAGTAGGGTTTTCTCGGATATATGCTTTTAATTCTTGACGGGTCATTTGTCCAAAATCAAGTTTGGTCATTTTCGTTAAACTCCCATTCTCCATTTTCAAAAATGATTACTTCTATCCCCTCGTTAATACCAGCTAATGTAAATATATGTTTATATAATTCATCATATCTAAATAATTGTATTGGCTGCAACATATCTGATAGGGACTGACAAATATAAACACAAGCTATTGCTTGACTAGAGGTTGGCTTTGATGGCACTTTATTGTGATAATTTTTACAATTTATTTTAATTTAAATCTTAATCTAAATAGGTAATTCTGTATATTGTTCATAATTACTTTTCCCATTAACATCACATTAAGCTCAACTTCTAAATAACCTAGTATATTGTGTTTCGTGCTGCATACTTGCCAGGGATAAACCCCAACTACAACAAGCAATTTCGTCATCTTTTAAAGCTATGATTTCTACTTCTGTATGAATAATTAAGGGTTGTAATTGTAGTAATAATTCTTGTCCGGCTGTTTGTCCCAAGGGGATGAGTTTGACACCCGCAGTAATTGAATTAGTTACCCAACTATGTAGGTATGCTAATAATGAAACTGGAATATCAATTTGCCAATGAGCAGCAGCAATACCAAAAGCAACCGCATAATTACAAGGATTGCCTACAGTCTCAGCGAAAGGTTGAATTTGTGGTTGTATTGTACTAAGTAACTGCATGAGCGATCGCCCCATCTGCCAGCTAGAGTTGCGTAATTCTTGGGTTTCTCTGGCCGCAGATAACCAAAAATTCCAATAGCGTAATGTTTCCATCTCTCCTATTGTGGCAGCCTGCATGGCTCTTACCATCACAGCCGCTTCTAGGCGAATTGCCCCGTATTTTAATTCAGCTTCTAACCATTGTTGCAGAGTACCTTGATTAGCGATCGCTCCATTTTCTACTAATGTCTCTAACCCTTCGGAATAGCTGTACGCTCCTACAGGTAAAGTAGAACTAGCTAGTTGTAATATATGTAAAAAATGGCTATCAGTGAGCGTGATGGTGTCCATAAGCACCTAATTCTGGCTGAAAGGGAAGAACTTCGGCAGTAATTTCTAACCCCATG
Source organism: Nostoc sp. MS1 (assembly GCF_019976755.1). Classification (NCBI taxonomy): domain Bacteria; kingdom Bacillati; phylum Cyanobacteriota; class Cyanophyceae; order Nostocales; family Nostocaceae; genus Nostoc; species Nostoc sp. MS1. The sequence goes on along the minus strand of NZ_AP023441.1, from coordinate 1,743,077 downwards.
TGTTCTAACATTGTACGCAACACTGGATCAGGCAATAAACGTAAATAATTTGAGGTAATCTCGACAGGCACATGACGATTACCTAAATGATAAGCTGCTCGCATCAACAAAAGCGGAGTTGAAGCAATCACAGTTAACACTGGTTCTGGTTTAGCTACAACTCTAATTAAATTTTCATTAGTTTCATCTTGAAGGATATCCCCATCCCGCAAAACTGTACCTCTAGGTAAGCGTAAAAATACTACCTTTCCATCTTCTACCTCAAAACGGTGACGAGAGCGAGTCCGTTCTTCTGCTGTCAGCGCCAAAGTCAGAGTAACTGCTAAATCAGGATTTGCTGGTTTAAGTTGCGTTAAAGTCAACATAACTATTAAAAAAGGTTTTGTGTCAAAGTATATAGCCTACACAAAACCCAATTACGAATTACGTTAGCGGAGCGGGGCGTTAGCCCATTACAAATTAATCATGTCAATTCCAACCAACCTTGATACCCCGTAACAATACGATTCCCATCTTTGAGGATATGGACTTCTATTTGGTCACTAGCCCAAGTAATTTTATCTGCAAAGGCGGGGTTAAAAACGCGAACTTTTTGATTTCGGGAAGAAACAGGAGAATCTGGAGAATTGATTGCTAAAGACTCAACAAACGGCCCATCAATTAAGATATCTAGTTGTTCTAATAATGCTTGAGAACCAGGAGGCGCAGATTCAGATTGTAATTGTTTGAGGGTGAAGCCTGTAAATGACATGACATTTAAACCAGCAGCTTTCAACTTACGCGCGAGTTCCGCCAATGCTGTTGCTTGATAAAATGGTTCTCCGCCAGAGAATGTTACGCCTTGATTTTGCGGTTTGCTCAAAATTTGCTCGACGAGAGAATCTACAGAAACTAATTGGTTGACTTCAAATGGCCAAGAATCAGGATTAAAGCACCCCGGACACTCACGGGGACAACCTTGCACCCAAACAACAGCACGACAACCGGGGCCATTTACCTCTGACTCATCAATGTAACCCATGATGTTGAGATAGCCAGGGGGAATTTCTGGAAGTGTAATTGATGGGTTGGTTGATTGAGTTTCCATATATTTCCTCCTTGGAATTGTGGTGTGTTAGCTATGGAGGGAGTGGGGGGAGTGGGGAAAGAATTTGATCCCTTATCTGCTTTGTTTAATTTGGCTTCTCATCCCCCTCATCCCCCTCATCTTCCCTAATTCATCGGCGCGTACCGTACTGGAATATTTGTCGCACAGTTGATTGTGTTAGCTAGTGTGGTGATAATCTCAGCACTGATACATTTAAGTTGGTGCATAGCCTCAGAGATTAATCCAGTTGCATCATTCCCTCTTGCTTCTAATTGTCGAACTAAGGTACGGGGACGAGTGGGAACGTTAAGTTGAATTTCATTAGGTTGTAAACGCTGTATAAGTTGAATGTAAATTTCTATCATTTCCGTTGTCCAAGGAGACAACACCATAGTTTGAATAGCTAGAGTCCCTGGATATTCCCCTCGAAATTGTTCGATACCTGCAAGGATGTGTGGTAAATTAATTGTCGCTACAGGTTGGTTGACGCGCTGCAATTGATTTGACGAAATTGCGTCTAATTTAGCAGCAACAATGTCTGCTGATTTTAAAGCATGACGGACTTGAGTATTTCTGAGTAATGTGGCGTTGGTTAAAACTACTGTTGGTCGTTTTGTGAGTTGTTTTGCGATCGCCAAAATTTCCCCTAAATTTAATGCTAAAGTAGGTTCGCCACTTCCACTGAGGGTAACTACATCTACTTGTTCATCAAGAGTAAGCGCTTGCAAATCCTCAATAATTTGGGATGTAGGCACAAAAATCTGACGCTGACTGGTATGTGTTTGAATTTTTCCTAACTGACAGTAAACACAGTTAAACGAGCAGGTAGACACAACCCCAATCGGATCGATACCCAAAGAATTTCCAAATCGCCAAGATTTGACAGGCCCATACACAGAGGAACACTTGGGACTTGGTGTGGATTGCGTTGCACTCATATTTGTTCTATCACCATAATGGCGATCGCCTAAGAGTCATTAGCAAAACTTTATAGCTATAACATGAGGAAGTTGTGAGGTTATTAGTCAACAGTCAACAGTTAATAGTCCATAGTTACTCTTCCTCATCTCCCTCTACTCCCACCCTGCGGGTTCGCGGTAGCGTCTCTGAAAGAGAAGCTAAAGCTACATCCCCCTCACCCCCTTACTTACCTATTCCCTTATCATGTCTGTAACAAATGTGAGTTATAGTTGTGGATAATTGTGGAGATGAGTATTACCAATTGACTAATTTTCGTCATAAATTTGCTAGTTCTATGGCATTTATTGATTTTAATTATTTTTCCCTTTTTTATTTACTCTGTCTGTTAAAAACCTGCTATTTAGCTAGATAATATGGTTATAGATTATCAACAACCAAAAATCTTATTAATTGATAATTCTTGGGAAATTTGGTCTACCTTATCTGAGTTTTTTGCAGAAAAAAAGTATTTATTACACCAAATTAATGCTGCTAATGTGTCAATTAGTAGTGTTATTGATTTCATGCCCAATCTGATTTTCATAAATGATTCTATTAATAAAAATGATGGATATTTTATTTGTCAAGAATTAAAAGCTGAAAAAGCAACTCAGTATATAAATATAATTTTGTTGACACATTTAGATAATTTATCGAAAAATTATACTTATTTTCAATTAGGTATATCTGATTTTATTAGTAAGCCTTTACGCAAGGACGAATGTTTTATCCGAATTAATAATCAGTTAAATTTGCGAAATTATTATAAAGATAATAATTATGTTGAAGATGGTTTAGGAAGCAATCAAGAATGTTGCTTGCAGATAGCAGAAATAAATAATAAGAAAACACATAATCAACTGTTAGATTCAATAATAGTCAATAAAGATAAAAAGCTGGAGAGTCAAAATAAAACGCCACAATTTTTACAAAATAACACTATCAAGCTTTACAAGCATAATTTAGTCTTAACAGAATTAGCCAAGAATAAAATATTATATCAAGGTGATGTAAAAGCAGCTTTTGCAGAAATTACAACTGTGGCTTCTCAAAATCTACATGTGGAGCGAGCTAGTATTTGGTTATATAACGAAACAGCTACTCAAATTCAATGTATCGACCTATTTGAATATAGTCGTAATCAACATAGTGAAGGATTATGTGTATTAGCAGCAGATTATCCAGCTTATTTTCAAGCTTTACATCAGGAGGAAGCGATCGCCGCAGATCATGCTCATACAGATCCCAAAACTAGAGAACTTTCTGAGAATTACTTAACTCCCTTAAATATTATCTCCTTATTAGATACACCTATTCGTCTAGCAGGTAAAACTGTAGGGGTTTTATCCCTGGAAACAGTAGGAATAGCTCATCATTGGACACCAGAAGACCAAAATTTTGCTCGTTCTTTAACTAATTTAGCCTCCTTGGCATTGGAAGCACGAGAAAGACAACGTGTGCAAGCAGCATATCGCATTTCCGAACAAAAACTAGCATCAGCCTTTAGAGCATCCCCCGACCCCATTGTTCTGTGTACTTATCCAGAAACTCGTTATATTGAAGTTAATGATAGCTTTTGTCGCCTATTTGGATATCATCGTTCTCAAGTCATTGGCAATACTGATAAAGAATTAAATATTTGGGTAAATATACAAGAGCCTTATTTCCTCGCTCAAATTCTGGAACAAACTAAAACCATTCGCAACCATGAAGTAGATTTTCGCACTAGTAGTGGAGAAATTAAGACGGCACTGTTTAGTGCAGAATTAATAGAAATTGATGGACAAAAGTATATTTTGGGTACAGCTAAAGACATTACAGAACGCAAACAAGCAGAAGCAGAAAGCCGCTTATTACTTTTAACAACCCAAGCGATCGCCCGTGCATTTGATGTGAAAAATGCCTTAACCTTAGTATTACGGGTGATTTGTCAAACTATTGGCTGGGATTTTGGTGAAGCATGGACACCCAAGCGTGAATCTCTGGTTTTAGAGCATAGTTTGGTTTGTTACTGTGAAGAAAGCGATTTAGAAGAATTTTGTTACCAAAGTCAAAATCTAACCATTGCACCAGGTGAAGGACTACCCGGAAGAGTTTGGCAAACTCAGCAACCAGAATGGATAGAAGATATCTCTCAGTTAAAGCCGCCGCAGTTTTTGCGATCGCCACAAGCCGCAAAAGTAGGGTTAAGAGCTGGTTTTGGTATTCCCATCATTGCTAGAAAAGAAGTATTAGCCGTTTTGATATTTTTCAAACGCAGTTCCACCCTAGTAGATAAACGCCTCCTGATGCTATTGGGTGCTGTAGCCACCCAACTCGGTGCATTGATTGAACGTAAGCTAATAGAAGCAGCTCATCGTAACAGCGAAGAACGTTTACAACTAGCCTTAGAAGCCAGCGATTTAGGTTTGTGGGATTGGAATCTTAAGACGGGTAAAATTTATCGGGATTGTCGCTGGCAAAAAATGCTAGGCTACCCAGAGCAGGAAAAGGAAGATGATCAATTACCACTTAGGCAACTAATACATCCTGAAGATTTACCAGCCGTTAGATCAGCAATTACTTGCCATCTGCAAGGTATTACTCCCATTTATGAGATAGAGGTACGATTGCTTTGCGTTTCTGGCGATTGGAAATGGATACAATCTCGTGGTCAAATTGTAGAACGGGATGAACAGGGTACTCCTTTACGGATGACTGGTACTCATAAAGACGTTACAGAACGCAAAATTTTAGAAAAAGAATTACAACTGCGCGAAGCTCGTCTGAATGCCTTTTTCAGTGGCGCTCCTGTAGGTATGAGTATTTTAGATAATCAACTGCGGTTTGTGCAAATCAACGAGTTGATAGCAGATATTCATGGTAAATCGGCACAAGCACACATTGGTAAAACTCTCCAAGAAATAGCACCACAAATTGCTCCCCTAATTACCCCATATTGCCAACAGGTACTCTTAACAGGCCAACCAATACTTAATTTAGAATTGAGCCTTCCAGTCGCCAACCAAGCAGATAGGCTGCGTCATTTTTTAGTTTCTTATTTTCCCATTCCTGGGGAGAATAATCAGCTTTCTGGTGTGGGTACAGTCATAGTAGAGATTAGCGATCGCAAACTTGTAGAAGAAGCACTTAGAGAAAGTGCCGAAAGGCAAAGAGCGATCGCACAAGTAATTCAAAGAATGCGCCAGACTTTAGATTTAGAAACAATATTTGCCGCTACTACCGAAGAATTAAGACAAGTTCTTAACTGCGATCGTGTTCTAGTTTATCGTTTCAATTCCCAGAGGAAAGGTGAATTTGTCGCTGAATCTGTCCGTGAAGGTTGGATTTCTCTGATAGAAGCACACAAAGATGATCTCAATTTGGCAGAAAATACCCTAGAAAACGAATATTGTCTTGCCAAGCTTCTGGAGATTACCAATAACTCCTCAGCTACCCCAGAGTCTAACTGCCTTTGTATTCCAAATATTTACCAAGCTGGATTTGATAATTGTTATATCGAATTTTTAGAAAGCTTGCAAGCAAAAGCTTATATTATCGTCCCTATTTTATCTGGAAACCAAGTTTGGGGATTATTAGCAACTTATCAAAACTCTGGCCCTCGTCAATGGAAAACTGGCGAAATCAACATCGTAAGGCAAATTGGCAATCAACTAGAAGTAGCTTTGCAACAAGCACAACTTTTGACACAAACCCAAAGCCAATCACAAGCATTACAAGCAGCTGCCTTTGCCGCAGACGCAGCCAATAGAGCCAAAAGCGAATTTCTCGCTAACATGAGCCACGAATTGCGCACACCTCTCAACGCAATTTTAGGTTTCGCACAAATCATGAGCCGAGACAAAACACTATCAGCCGAACATCAAAAGAATCTGACCATTATTAACCGTGCAGGAGAACATCTACTCGACTTGATTAACGACATTCTAGAAATGTCAAAAATTGAAGCCGGCAAAATTACATTAAATGTTCATAACTTTGATTTAATTCACCTCTTAGATAACTTGCAAGAAATGATGCAAGGACGCGCAGCCGCCAAAGGTTTACAACTCAAATTTGAATACGCAACTAACATCGTCCGACACATCCGCGCCGACGAAAGTAAACTACGTCAAGTCTTACTCAACATCTTAGGCAATGCCACCAAATTTACTGAAACTGGTAGTGTTACCTTGCGGGTAAGAATGGAAGAGAGAGGAATAGGAGAAAGCAGTGAAACAGGAGAGCAGAGAAACCACGCACTCAGCACTCCCTACTCCCTCATCTTTGAAATAGAAGATACTGGTATTGGTATCTGTGATGATGAAATGGGTATGTTGTTTGAAGCTTTTGGACAAACCGAAGCTGGCAGAAACTCACAACAAGGTACAGGACTAGGTTTAGCCATTAGCCGTAAATATGTGCAACTGATGGGAGGAGATATTAGCGTTACTAGTACTGTAGGAGTAGGAAGTACATTTAGTTTCCATATAAAGGTAGATTTAGTATCTGCGGGTGAAATTTCCCCTCAGCCAAGTGTACGCTTTGTTCTTGGTTTAGCATCCCAGCAAAGAGAACACAGAATTTTAGTAGTAGATGATGTGGTTGATAGTCGGCTGTTGCTGGTAAAAGTTTTATCATCTGTTGGCTTTGTGGTGCGAGAAGCCACAAACGGACAAGAAGCAGTTTCTATCTGGCAACAATGGCATCCACAATTAATTTTTATGGATATGCGAATGCCAATTATGGATGGTTACACAGCTACCCACTTCATTCGCGTCTATGAACAAGAAAATCAACCGTTAATTCCTAATCCCCACACAATTATTATTGCTTTGACTGCTCACGCTTTTGAAGAACAACGTCAAACAATGCTCCAAGTAGGCTGTGATGATTTGATTAATAAGCCTTTCTCAGAACAACAAATTCTAGAAAAAATTAATCAATATCTAAATATACAATATATTTATCAAGAAGATACTTGTTCTTGCCTCAAGAACAGCGAGAAAATTGTCGCATCTAATGATGTATTACCTCTACTAGCAACACTACCACAAGAGTGGTTAATAAGTTTGTATAATGCTGCTGCCCAATGTAGCGATGACTTAATTTTTCAATTAATTGAAGAACAAAGCTGTGAAAATGTAGATTTAAAAAACTATTTTGCAGATTTAGCTCAGAATTTTCAGTTTGAGAAAATTATGGAAATAATTAGTATGAGTAAAGGTAATTGAATCTATATGCGTACATCAGGATGAGTAGGAAGCGGAAGAGATAAGTTTAATCAATAATTTTTAATTTTTCTGCAATAAACTCAAATCTCCTTCAATTGATGAATTAAGTAATGTCCAAAGATGCAAATCTGTAAAATCAGGAACTACCATAAATGCACCGACTTTTTGTAAAACTTCGGGTTCATGAGTGGAGGCAATACCAATAGTCTGAATACCTGCACCTACGGCTGCACGAATCCCTGAAGGCGAGTCTTCTAAAGCGATCGCATTTTCTGCTGTAATTTTTAACTTACTTAAAGCAACTTGATACGGTGCTGGGTTTGGTTTACCCGCTACACAATCATCAGCTATAACAATTTGGTCAAACGCTGCTGTTATTCCTAATACGTCTAACATAAACTTTGCATTTAATCTCGGCGCATTCGTTACTAAAGCACGCTTTAAATTATGTGTTTTCGTCCACTCTAGCAGTTCAGCAAATCCATCTAGTGGTTGCAGATAAGAAGCTAATTGACGAAACAGTGCTTCTTTCTCATCTGCAAACTTTACACCTTCTGCTACTGACAGTTCTGGCAAAATATCTTGAACAATTTCTGGATTTAACCGACCACTAATTCGGGATTTGTAAAATACTTCATCAATTTCTATATTGTATCTCAACAATATTTGTTGCCAAGCTTGGTAATGTATGGGGTCACTATTGACAATAGTACCGTCCAAGTCAAAAAGAATGGCAGATAGCATGAGGTTTAGGTAAAATGTAAATAATTATTAACTTAACCCCCATAGTCTACATTGTTTTGTGTTCGTAAGTCATCTAGCTGATAGAGATGGAAGCTTAAATTAGAGTCCTGTTTCGTCTTCATCCTGATGCGATCTTGGATATACGATTTTAAATTTGAGACATTCAATCCAAAATCCAAAATCTAAAATCTAAAATTCCTCAATCCCCAATCCCCAATATGGTAGCCGCTACAAACTTTTTCCATGTTGATCATCTATCGGTACAAATTTACAAATCTGAAGCCGACATGGCTTTTGATGTTGCAGCAATTGTCAGTAAGTATTTGCAATCTGTACTTGAACAACAACAGACGGCTGCTGTTGTGTTAGCGACAGGAAATTCTCAACTCAAATTTTTGGATGCTTTGATTGCTTTGGGTGGCGTAGATTGGTCAAAAGTTACTTTGTTTCATTTAGATGAATATTTAGGAATTACGGCTGATCATCCTGCAAGTTTTCGCCGTTATCTACGGGAACGTGTAGAAAAGCGAGTTAGTCCGCAAAAATTCCATTATATTGAGGGTGATACGTTGCAACCCTTGGCAGAATGCGATCGCTATTCTCAATTGCTGCAAGCACAACCTATAGATTTATGCTGTCTAGGTATTGGCGAAAATGGACACTTGGCTTTTAATGATCCGTCAGTAGCGAATTTCCAAGACCCTTACAGTGTCAAGTTGGTAAAACTAGACTCTGTAAACCGCCAACAACAAGTGAATACAGGTCAATTTCCTAATATTGATCATGTACCTCAATATGCTTTTACTGTGACTTTGCCTTTAATCTGTTCCGCTAGAAAAATATTGTGTCTCGCGCCAGGGAAACGGAAAGCACAGATTGTCAAGCAATTGTTACAAGGTGTAATTGATAAAGCTTGTCCAGCTTCTGTTTTACGCCGACAACCACAAGCAACTCTATTTTTAGACAGTAATTCAGCCAACTTGTTAGAGTTTTGACGTTTATTCCGTAGTAAGGACTTTAGTGCTGAGATTCAGCTAGAACTAAAGTTCTTACTACTAGCAGTTAAATATAGTACATTAATTCCTTGTTGCCGTGGATAGCGCGGCGATCGCAAAGGTCTTGGAGTGTGTACTTTTGTAAAACTGCATTAGCCGCCTGACAAGCTTCTTGCCAAACTTCTTGGATGAGTTGAGTTTCAATGTGTGTAGTATTTTTATCTACCCCTGGCGCAACTGCATCGATACCTTCCATACAGCTGACTGCATCCAGTAGAGTAATTGTACGCGGGTCTCGTGCTAAGACGTAGCCTCCTTTAGCGCCGCGAATACTTTTAATTAAACCTCGTCGCCTTAAAGTAGCTAGTAGTTGTTCTAAATATCGATTAGGTATATCTTGCAACACAGCCATCTGTCGAATTTGCAGGGATTCGCCACTGGTGTAACGATCCGCCAGTTCCAACAAGGCTAAAAGTGCATATTCAGATTTGTTAGAGAGTTCCACAGGCGTAATGTTTTTAACTAACACCTAATGCTACTAACTTGCTAATGATGTTTCCTTCAGCTATAGCTTGCGGGAAACTACACTAACTCCTTAGTCGCTGGCTAGTTTAACTTTAAATACTTTCAACGATAGAAGCAAATATTTTTATTTCTCAAATCGATAAACAAAATTTATTGTTATCCATACGGACTAACCAAGAATTAAGCTCTTAAGCCTAATAACGTTGGGTTAAAAGCTTGGAGGTGCTTTCCTGCTAACCATACATATAACAAAACGCCCAAACCGATGCTAAATTTCACTTTCTTAATTTTGGATTGGCATGACTCATCTCTTTTTATTTTGCCAAATGGCGAATAACGTACCTAAGACAATGAAAATGGGCAGTGCGATCGCCCAAATTGGGATAGAGTTAGATTCAGCCTTTACTCCAACTGAGTTATTATCTTTCAAATCTTGGGGCTTTGCTGTATCTACTCTAGTTCCAGCCGCTACAGTTACTTCAAAAGCAAACTTAAATGCTTTAAAATTTGCCCCAGTTGTCGGTTTACCACTTAGCTGTAGTTGATAAATTCCTGGTTTGGGAAAAGTAATATCTGCGCCTGGTATACCCTGATAAATTTCGGCATTCACAGGCTTTAATGATGGTTCCAATAACGCTGGTTCGTCTGGTGTGTGGGGTTGAGCGTAAACGGCTAACTGACAATTACACTGTTGGAGAGGAATTGCTTGACCACCTTTACGAGTGAGGGCAAACCAAGCTTGTGTCGATTCTCCAGCACGGGGATTATCATTTGGTTCAATGTGTAGAGTAGCGCCTACATCTGTTGCTGTCTCTACCTTATGGGCGCTAGCTGGATAAACACCTGTAATGGAGATGGCACAACCTAGTAATATGAGGTACTTTAATGCTGCGGTTGAGGGTTGAGAATACACCTGCTGTTTTTCTTGGGTTTTTTTAGCGTGATTTGTTAGGGGGAACATAAAATTTTTCTACGGCTAACTTTGACCAAAAAAACTGTGTTCTTACAAGCAACACGCCGAGAGTCACAATTGCTAACAGCACTGTTGCTAACTTATTCCCCCAATTTAATTGCAGAGAACCCAAATAATGAGAGCCAATCAACACAGTATGAATTGCACTCAAAAGCAAAGCTGGTACACTCAATAAATGAAGTTGTCGCCAGTGTTTGCCTAAAGATTTTTGCAGTGATTCCCAACTTGTGAAAGCTGCGGGGGTCATCAATACTAATGCTACAGTACCAGCAGCCATCCCCAACTGAAATTGTGGCGGTAAAAAGGAAAAGGCGGCAAAATTCCACTGCAATGAATGTTCAATCATGTGAGTAGTGTGTACTACAGATAAAACAAACGCCCCTACCCCCAACGCCCGGCGATAATGTAAAGGCCATGCCCACAACCTACTTACAGGACGGGCAATTAGCGCCAGAGTTAAGCAGAGTAAAGCTGCGTGTCCAGTGTAATCTACCATTGTGTCACCAGTTCGTAGCAAGGTGATTAACCCAATAGTTAGAGTAATCACACCACCTAAGCGGAATAACTGACTGCGCCTATCCTGACTCACCAAGGAACTAGACACGCCCACACCTAACATAGTGGGTATGGTTCCTAAGCCAAAAGCCAACATAGTAGCCCCACCCATCCATAAATTACCTGTCTGTGCCGCTTTAATTTGCGCAGCGTAGAGAAAGCCACAGGGCATTAAACCCCAAGTCATACCCAAAAGTGTAGGAGTCCACCATCGCTGCTGTAGGGAGAGTTTCACCATTCCTGTACTCAGGCGGTTGTGCAAGTTACCTCTTAATATGGGATGCAATATAGGAATATGGGGTAATAAATTTGGTGCTAATTGTCCTAAGCCAAACCAAATCAACATCACTCCAGTCACAATCGCCATAATACGGCGGAAGTCGCTACCAACACCCGCTAACTGTCCACTTTGTAATAGCACTGAACCCACTCCCCCAAGTCCAGCACCTACAAGTCCATAACTCAACATCCGTCCTAAGTTAAGCAGAAAATGAAACTTTAATTGCTGCTTCCAAGTCGGTTGTGTTTTTGGGGATGACAACTTTTCTTGAGAGTCTTTCTCTGGAGTGTTGTGTTGATGAGACAGGGAAAAGGCTACAGTTAGTGGCCCGCACATCCCGAAGCAATGCCCAAAACTACCTAAGAACCCCAAGATGGTGATGAGTGATAAATCTAGCATATAGATGGGAGTGGGGAGTGGAGATGAGGGAGTAGAGGAGAAAGAACTACTAACCACTGACAACTGACAACTGGGCAAAACTTTAGGTCATATTGGTAACTTTGTCAAAAGACAAACTGTCAAACTTATTGGTATTAATAATGAAAAAGCGCATTTGGCTGACATTGCTGGTGTTAGTAGTGGTTGTCATTGTAGGTAGTAGGGGTAGCGCCTTTTTTGAACAGCGATCTTCCCCTAAAATTACGGAGAGTGTGCCAATCACAACACCTCAACCACAACCAGAGCCTCAGAAAACGATGAATGATCTACAAGTATCTGATGATAGATTATTGGCACATATTCAAAAATTAGATTTTCAACGCTATACGATAGAGGAGCGATCGCGCACTCGCGCATATATCATTAATAAACTACGAGAATTTGGCTGGACACCTAAATTAGAAAAGTTTCCTCATGGTGTTAATATCTCTGCTGAACGTCGGGGAACTGACAACACAGCCGGTGCAATTTTAGTAGGCGCTCATTATGACACTGTACCCGGCTCTCCTGGCGCTGATGATAATGCTAGTGGTGTGGCTGTGTTACTAGAAATAGCTAAATTATTTGCTTCCCATCCCACACCCAGGACTTTGCAATTAGCTTTTTTTGACTCCGAAGAAACGGGACTGCTTGGTAGTAAAGCCTTCATTACTAATACTCAACGCCTGAAAAAACTCCAGGGTGTGATAGTTATGGATATGGTTGGTTATGCTTGTTACACTAGTGGCTGTCAAAAATATCCGCCTGGATTACCCGTTACCCCACCCAACGATAAAGGTGATTTCTTAGTGGCGGTTGGTGATACTGAGAACTTATTTTTACTTAATGCTTTTGGTAATGCCAATACAACCAATCTGCCAAACGTTTTAACTATACCAATACCCCTCAAAGGCTTACTTACACCTGACACATTGCGTAGTGATCATGCTCCATTCTGGTATCAAGGCGTTGGTGCTGTGTTAGTGACCGATACTGCTAATCTCCGCACGCCACACTATCACCAACCTAGCGATATACCTAATAATATTGAGAAATCATTCTTTCTTGGTGCAGCACAAATTGTAGTCAATGCTACTGGTAAGTTATTAGAGACTAGTCAATAACAAATATTAAATTTTTGCGTTCTGAGTGTAATTACATACACATTTAAAAAAATATGAATTATAAAGTAGCAGGACTAAATACAACAGCCAAAAAGTTGTTTTAGTCTAATTTTTGCGTTTTATATTTAGGGGTTATAAAAAATATGCTACGTATATATAAATCAACCGCTACATTTTCCACAGTAGCAGCGATCGCCTTTTTATTAACAGGTTGCGGTGAAAGTAAAATTTCTCAATGTAACAAAGTTATCAAAGTTGCTAATCAGGCAGCAACATTAGGTCAGCAATATGGTAAAGATCCTAAAGCTGCTAAAGGCTCTCAAGGCTTAACTGAACTTGCTAGTAAAATAGACAAAGTTAGCACAGAGATGAAGGGCTTGGAAATTAAAGATGAAAAACTACAAGGTTTCCAAGGACGTTTTCTCAAACTCTATCAAGATATTAGTAAGGGTTTAAATGATGCAGCTACAGCCATCAATAAAAAAGACATCAAGTCAGCAAATCGCTTTTTTGCTAACTTGCAAAAGAGCAGTGTTGAAGAAGGTTTAATCGTTAAAGAAATTAATGGTTATTGCTCTGATAAATAGCAGAGACAAGCACTAAAGCTACTTACTATAAAGATTGAATAATTTATCCATGTTCTCGCCTATATAGCTACTTTTCTAGCTATATAGGTATTTCATTTGTGAAAGAAAACATCACACAACTATAACACCGAAGATTTACTCTCACTCACCTGAGTAAAAGACTCAAACGCACCATTAGGAGTCCATTGAATCGCTCCATCTTGTCCGGTGACAAAAATTTTAGTAGGTATGCTACTGAGTTCAGATACGACCTTACTCTCAACATTACCAGAAGAAGCGATCGCCACTTGTGGTTTCAAAATTGTTACCAAATCCTTTAAAGACTCAGCATTACACCACAATACTTGCGGACTCGGCCATGCCCCTGTTTTCATAATTCTCTCTACCTCTTTAGGTTCTACATCTCCTACCAATAACCAACTCTGTCCAAAAAGTTGCAACTGCAAAATTGGTTGTTCGTTAATTAACTGCGCTATCGTAGAACCAAGATTAATAGTTTGCCCCACAGGTAAAACCTGATAAATGCCTTTCTGTTGTTGCAATACTTGAGGAATTGCTTGATCTGTTAGAGAATTTTCTTTATTAGTGGCATAGGTATAAAAATTTTTAACTTGCAGACGTTGCAGAACTTCCAACCAAGCATTATTGTTATTACCTTGAAAATCCGTGGCGATCGCCCAATCAATTTGATTCACCCCTTGCTGTTGTAAAAAAGGTAAAATAGTGAAGCGCCCCGTACCCTCATCACCACTGTTAATTAGAGTTACCGTTCCTCTATCCTGCACAACCACAACAGGTTCAGCCCCAGCTTCTAATACCGTTATCCGTAATAATGTACTGGCAGAATGCCAAGCGGGAAATAATACTAAACCAAACCCAATTAAACCTGCAAACCACCAGCGTTTTTGCCACCAACCTACCAACCATACTAGAGAAATTAGCGCATAAATACTCAATAACTGCCAAGTGGAAATGCTACCAATAATAAGAGAATTGCCTGGTAATTTGCTGAAATACTCCACTAACCTAATTAACCAATCAGTAGGATAGTGCAGAAACCCAGCAACAAAGCTACCAGCCCCAGGTAAAATTAATGTAAATATGGCACTAACAATGCCACCAATACTAATAACAGAAATTAATGGTGTGGTAATAATGTTCAGTGGCAAACTGTAAGCAGGCACAACACCAAACACATATAGTTGCACAGGTAAAGTCCAAATTGTAGCAGCCAGAGGAACAGAAATTAAGGATGCGATCGCAGGCGGAACCCAACTCAAAAGATTAGTAATTGCTGGTACAGTCACCACTAACCCCAACGTCGCCAAAAAACTGAACTCAAAACCCAAATCCCAAATCCACAAAGGATTAAACAACAATAATATAGTTGCAGCTAATAACAGTGAACCTAACTGTTTCACCTTCCTATCTAAAGCCAAACCAATCAAAGCTGCAAATCCCATAACTACAGCCCTCAGTACAGCAGGCTGAAATCCACTCAGGCTGAGGAAAATTATCAAACCCAAAGCACCTAGACTTACTTGCGTTACTTTTTTCGCTCGCCTAGTTAGCTGTAAAATCACACCCAGAATCAGCGAAGTTTGAAACCCTGAAGCCGCCAAAGCATGGGCTAAACCCGCCTGTACAAACATATCGCGGATATCGTAGGGTAAATCAACAGCTTTGCTACCCAATACCATTGCACTTACAAGTGGCCCTTCTGGTATGTCTAAGCCCAGAACTTGCGATCGCACAATTTTTTCTCGAATTTGCCACCATCCCCACCGTTTGTCCTCATCCACAATATTGATTTGCCGTCCTATCAACCCAGCAAATGTTCCCTCGCGTTCTAAATACTTTTTAAAATCAAAAGCACCGGGATTAACAGCAGCTTTTGGTCTATATAATAGCCCTGTCACCTCTATCTCTTGCCCAGGATGCAGTCCAGTTGCTTTCAGTATTGGCACAGTCACATATAACTTACCCGTAGCCCCTTGTTGAGTTTGTTGTGTATCTTTTTGATTTCTGACTTCATTTAACTGAGACACATCCAGCCAAAATTGTCCCCGTTGACTGCGAGTTAAACGCGGAGTACTAGCTACCTCCCCCCGTACAATTACCAACTGTTCCTGGTTATTTCCATCTGGCGGCACAAATTTACTAATATCTGTTCCCGTCGGTTGAGGTACACGCCATTGAAAATAGAAACTTGCCAATAAGCCCACAAACCCAGCAATTAACCAAACTTGTGCCAGTGGAGTCACTTGCCAACTATTAGACGTTGTATCAGTTGTTGATTTCTGGAGAAATTTTTGTGATTTTATTCTCCTAAAAAAAACAGCACATACAATGCCTAAGACTAAAACCCATACTCCGCCCCCAGGAACCGCCGTCAATAACAATCCTAAAATGTAGCTAAGGCAGATAATGACACCACTGGCTTGAATCATAAGACTTCTAGCAACACCTGAGAGCAGCACTATTAATAGTTGTTTCGTGAAGTATAGTTCATTAGGTCTAGACAAACAAAGCCCGACTATGCGGGCTTTATATTATAAATAATGTTGTATCGTTTAGATTACAAAGAGATACCTAAATTAAAGCCTAAAACCGCATGGACGAAGAGAATTGCGATCGCCACAGTTCCCAAATAAGCATGAACTGCTCTTAACGCCTTCTTATCCCCACCAAATCCACTCAAAGAAATTAAACCATTGACGAGTAAAAGCCCCAAAACTAGCGAACCAGTCCAAAAATGAGGACTTTCAAACAGTGGTTTATGCTGCATCACTAAAGACAACACTCCACCCGTATAACCACCAGCCAAAAATAAAAATAGCCAAGGTGCTAAGAGTCGATGATTGCTTCGATTCTTAATAGCTGCATCCTTGTCTTTCCCCTCCAGCAATTTACCTTGCCAACCAGCCCAAGCAACATAGCTACCCAAAACAAAAATCACAATCGCCATCATCAGAGGATGTCCCCACTGCACAATCGGTTGAGGGATACCCAAAGAACGAAACCAAGCTGCGATCGGTTCTAAAGCTTCACTCCAATTCACCATATTTATTCGCAATTTTTGTAAATTTTAATACAGTAAAACCATCATCGCATCAGTCAATCAACATAAAATAGCTCAATTGAAAAATAAACCTCATAACTAACATTTCTCACCCTATCCTCATCGCCTTTGCGTCTACTCTGCGAGAACATCTAACGGCGAATGCGTGAGACAGATTTACACTTTCAGTAACGCTAAAAACTTACTAAGCTTTCTAGATAATCTCGTTTAGCTACTAAAAAAGCCTTAACTTCTGTTGGAGTCAAAGTTACAACCTGCGTTTTCGCTCTAATAGGCTGTAGCAGAGAGTTTAAGCTGCACTGGGAAGTACTAGCCTTCCTGTAGATACAATTTCTACTTATGCCAGGTATACGAAAGTAAACACCAATTTCTAATTGCTCAAAAACCACCATAATAATCACCAAAACAATGAAGAGAGAATCAAATACAGTAACTTGTTACTCTCTTCATTTTCCACTAATCAATTAAAAACTACCAATCAAAGCTACACTGCGGCTTTTTTCAACAACGGAAAGCCCAACTTTTCTCTTTGTTCTACATATAAATTAGCCACCTTCCGCGCCAAATGACGAATCCTAGCAATGTAACGAGTGCGTTCAGTCACAGAAATCACACCTCTAGCATCCAGCAAATTAAAAGTATGCGAACACTTCATCACATAATCCAAGCTGGGTAAAACCAAACCCTTCTCCGTTAACTGAGTAGCTTCCTGCTCATACAAATTAAACAACGTCAACAGCAACTCAGGATTAGATGCTTCAAAATTATACGTACTCTGCTCAATCTCATTTTGCAGAAAAATATCACCATAAGTAATATTGTCCGTCCACTGAATCTTAGTAATCGCCTCAACTTCCTGAAGATACATCGCCAACCGTTCTAAACCATAGGTAATCTCAATCGACACCGGACGACAATCAATCCCTCCACACTGCTGGAAGTAAGTAAATTGAGTAATTTCCATCCCATCCAACCAAACTTCCCAACCAGTACCCCAAGCGCCCACCGTCGCATCTTCCCAGTTATCCTCCACAAACCGAATATCATGATCTTCAGGACGAATACCCAAAGCCCGTAAAGAATCAAGATAAATCTCCTGAATATTATCTGGCGAAGGCTTAATTAAAACTTGGTACTGATAATAATGCTGAAACCGATTAGGATTCTCACCATAACGCCCATCAGTAGGACGACGACAAGGTTCAACATAAGCCACCGCCCAAGGTTCCGGCCCCAACGCCCGCAAAAACGTATGCGGATTTTTCGTACCAGCCCCCTTTTCAATATCGTAAGGCTGGGCAATCAAACAACCGCGTTGACCGCCAGGTCTCTCTGAAAGAGACTCGCCCCAAAACTGATGCAACGTAGCTATTACCGATTGAAAATTCATGCTCTACCCTCCCTTTCTCAGCAAAATGCCAACACTATTGTTGCCTGAAAAGCTGTTGAGTGGCGAGTTTTAAGGAGACGAAAAAGTATTTTCCAAAAAAAGATGGAAAAGTAGTTGACAGTTCTAGTTGGGTTAGATATATTGGATAAGTGCCTGAGAGGCGGACGCGAAAGAGCGACGCTTCCAAGGGAACCGAACCTTGAAAATATTATAGTTTGAAAGCTAGTATACAACAATAGCCTGCGTCAAGAAAATAAAAAACACCAGGCTGAGGTGTAAAAAGAGCAGCCAATGAGCTAAAAACAAAATCTTCAAAACGGAGAGTTTGATCCTGGCTCAGGATGAACGCTGGCGGTATGCTTAACACATGCAAGTCGAACGGTCTCTTCGGAGATAGTGGCGGACGGGTGAGTAACGCGTGAGAATCTGGCTCCAGGTCGGGGACAACAGTTGGAAACGACTGCTAATACCGGATGTGCCGAGAGGTGAAAGATTTATTGCCTGGAGATGAGCTCGCGTCTGATTAGCTAGTTGGTGTGGTAAGAGCGCACCAAGGCGACGATCAGTAGCTGGTCTGAGAGGATGATCAGCCACACTGGGACTGAGACACGGCCCAGACTCCTACGGGAGGCAGCAGTGGGGAATTTTCCGCAATGGGCGAAAGCCTGACGGAGCAATACCGCGTGAGGGAGGAAGGCTCTTGGGTTGTAAACCTCTTTTCTCAGGGAATAAAAAAATGAAGGTACCTGAGGAATAAGCATCGGCTAACTCCGTGCCAGCAGCCGCGGTAATACGGAGGATGCAAGCGTTATCCGGAATGATTGGGCGTAAAGGGTCCGCAGGTGGCAATGTAAGTCTGCTGTCAAAGAATGAGGCTTAACCTCATCAAGGCAGTGGAAACTACATAGCTAGAGTACGGTCGGGGTAGAAGGAATTCCTGGTGTAGCGGTGAAATGCGTAGAGATCAGGAAGAACACCGGTGGCGAAAGCGTTCTGCTAGACCTGTACTGACACTGAGGGACGAAAGCTAGGGGAGCGAATGGGATTAGATACCCCAGTAGTCCTAGCCGTAAACGATGGATACTAGGCGTGGCTTGTATCGACCCGAGCCGTGCCGGAGCCAACGCGTTAAGTATCCCGCCTGGGGAGTACGCACGCAAGTGTGAAACTCAAAGGAATTGACGGGGGCCCGCACAAGCGGTGGAGTATGTGGTTTAATTCGATGCAACGCGAAGAACCTTACCAAGACTTGACATGTCGCGAACTTTTCTGAAAGGAAGAGGTGCCTTAGGGAGCGCGAACACAGGTGGTGCATGGCTGTCGTCAGCTCGTGTCGTGAGATGTTGGGTTAAGTCCCGCAACGAGCGCAACCCTCGTTTTTAGTTGCCAGCATTAAGTTGGGCACTCTAGAGAGACTGCCGGTGACAAACCGGAGGAAGGTGGGGATGACGTCAAGTCAGCATGCCCCTTACGTCTTGGGCTACACACGTACTACAATGCTACGGACAGAGGGCAGCTAAACAGCGATGTCAAGCAAATCCCGTAAACCGTAGCTCAGTTCAGATCGCAGGCTGCAACTCGCCTGCGTGAAGGAGGAATCGCTAGTAATTGCAGGTCAGCATACTGCAGTGAATTCGTTCCCGGGCCTTGTACACACCGCCCGTCACACCATGGAAGCTGGCAACGCCCGAAGTCATTACTCCAACTTTTCGGAGAGGAGGATGCCTAAGGCAGTGCTGGTGACTGGGGTGAAGTCGTAACAAGGTAGCCGTACCGGAAGGTGTGGCTGGATCACCTCCTTTTTAGGGAGACCTACCCAACTCAGTGACCGAAAGCACAAAGCAAATAGGAAGTGAGATGGTCTACTCTAGGTCGGTCGTAGATATTGTTGAAGCTTTCAAACTATGATTTGGTTCGATATGGGCTATTAGCTCAGGTGGTTAGAGCGCACCCCTGATAAGGGTGAGGTCCCTGGTTCGAGTCCAGGATGGCCCACCTGAAGAATTTTAGATTTTAAATTTTGGATTTTAGATTGTATTTTTAAATCTAAAATCGCAAATCCAAGATCCAAAATTCATGATGGGGGTTTAGCTCAGTTGGTAGAGCGCCTGCTTTGCAAGCAGGATGTCAGCGGTTCGAGTCCGCTAACCTCCACCTGAAGCGAGAAGCTAACAAAAAAAGAATTAGGAAAAAGTCAGCAACTAATAGAGAGAAACTCGTTAGACTGCTGGGTGAATGCCTAGCCAGAACCTTGAAAACTGCATAGAAACGCGATTTATAAGCAGGCAGACACAGACATCCAATGGGTGTTGAGTGGATGCAGGTGGAAACCAATGTATTGTGGTCAAGCTAATAAGGGCTAATGGTGGATACCTAGGCACACAGAGGCGAAGAAGGACGTGGTTACCGACGAAATACTCCGGGGAGTTGGAAGCAAACATTGAGCCGGAGGTGTCCGAATGGGGCAACCCTATGTACAGCCTGTTGAATATATAGACAGGTATGAGCCAACCCAGCGAACTGAAACATCTTAGTAGCTGGAGGAAAAGAAATCAATAGAGATTCCCCAAGTAGTGGTGAGCGAAAGGGGAAGAGCCTAAACCAAAGGGTTTACCTTTTGGGGTAGTGGGACAGCAATATCGAAT